>NZ_VHOP01000006.1:0-133374 GCF_008704325.1 Acetobacter sp. DmW_125128
ATCACCCTCTCCATCAGGAAAAACGGTGAATCACAAGACGCCTTCAGTGTCACCTCTCGATTCAGGATTCAGTGGAACTGCTCTAGATAGCGGCGATCATCTACAAACGGACCAATGACATCAGCCGGGCGGCTGGCGCGAGAAACAATCCGCACGCACTTTGTGCCCGGTGGCAGCATGAAGCTATATTTGTCATCTTGCACACGCATCGGCCGAATGCTTGCACCCGTTTGGGTGACAAGGTGCAGATCAGGATCTGTAGTTTGTGCTACAATAACTTCCCTCACATGGGTACCACTCACGCTATTTTCCCGTAATTCCAACTGGCGGAACAAAGGTTCAACGAAAGCCCGATCAACACATAGCGGAGCTGCTGCATTGTCTACCCATGTGCGTGTCATGCCATTCAGGATTGCAACCTTGCCGACCTGATGGAAGGAACGACGGTTTCCGGTATCCAGATAGCTTTCCGTCAACATGCCATCAGCGGTAATGACAGAATGCTGTGCCGTTTCTACGTGGTAGTAATCGTAAGATGTGATGGATTTATCAAAGAAAATCGAAACACCATTTACCAGCATACGAACCGGCACAAACTTGTCCTCAAAGAACAGGCAATGTTCTGGCGTGATCAGCATATCCTTATACGGAACGCCATCGGCAATGGCATCCTTGAGGATACGCACGGGATAACCCGCTTCATCATCTGCTAGGCCAGCACGCACCGTGGCGTGGGATTTGCCAACCCAAACAACTGGGCTGCTGATTTCACGGTTGTTTTGCCAGTCAAAGACAACAACTTCATCACCAATCTGAACGTCTTCTACGGCAACATCACCTTTTGCTGTGCGAATCATGCTGCCAGATAGAAAACAGACGGTCTCATCTTCAACCAACCAGCCGGTTGTTCCATCTTGCACAATAGATGCTGTCGCTGGGGGTTCGTAGCCATTGGCAGGCACAACATCTGCATACTGAACGACATTCCCATCTGCCAACTGAACATTGAGCGTATAGGAGCCATCGCCATTATTCGTGTAAATTGCGGAAGTTGGTTCTGCTGTTAAACCGGAAATACCAAAATGCGTGTTTTTGGAAATACCATTAACCAGAACGTTGCCATTAACACCTTTATCACCACTATCATCAATATAAATGGTGTTTACAGTCTTTGGATCAACGTTAATGGTGGTTTTGTCCGAGTAGCTAATGCCCGGTTCTGCAAACAATGTGCTATTCTGCTGCATGTTTACAGTGCCGCCCTGCACCCATACAGGTTGATCTGTCGTACCCAGAGAGGCATTGATCAGATTAAGCGTGCCACCATTATTCAAAACACCGTTATCAAGGGTTACATGCCCTTGATTATTCATGATGGTGATGGTGCCATCACTGCGATTGGCGGTAACACCACCCAGTTCTACATTGGATGGGGTATCAATGATAATCGTTCCGTCATTTTCAAAACCAGCCGTTGCAAAAACATTCCCAACATATTGAGAATCACCCTGCGCCGTAATTTTAAGCGTGCCGTTTTTGTAAACACTCAGGCTACGGATCTGGTTGTAATCTGGAGCATTGTCCACCACAGTTTGCGGCGTAGTGGTATTACCCTCCCAACTGATATTCACATCCGCATTCTGTTGGCTCTGCGGAACAGGGTTGCTCGTCCAGACACTTGCATCGGATGTATCAACTTTATTGCCGGTAGAATCAAGCAACTCCCAGTTGGAAGAATCATTCCAATCACTACTGGTAGTCCCCGTCCAATGCCAAGACATATCATGCTGGTGATAGCTGGTTGGCGTACTGGAATACTGAGAGGTATCTCCCCCAGCGTTTGTTGAGCTTGTCGCAATGGCGCTTAGCTGTTGGTGCAAGGCGTTGTCTGTATAAGCACCTGTAGCAGAAGCAGATGATGTATCTTCAATATCCCAGCCAGAAGCTGCTGTATCCTGCACAATAGTGGCTGTAGCAGGCGGTGTATAACCATCTGCCATATGCAGGTTGCTGTATGTCAGATTGCTGCCATCTGCCATATCAACAGTCAACGTATAAGAACCATCCTTATTCTCTGCATACGTTGCAGATGTAGGCGCAGACGCCAGACCAGAAATACCGAAGCGTGTGTTTTCAGAAATACCGTTGATAACAACATTCTGAGCATTGGTCGCGCCAGCCCCGCCATGCAGAAAACCATTATCCTGCACGTAAAGCGTATTTACTGTTGCCGGATCAACATTGATGGTTGCAATAGATTCAGCCGAATTCATAAAGATGCTGCTATTCTGTTGCAGATTAACGGTTCCACCGCTCACCCACACAGGCTGTCCAGCAGACCCCAAGGACGCGTTGATAAGGTTAACCGTGCCGCCACTATTCAGATTGCTGTCATCAAAAATTACGTTGCCATGGTTATTCATGATGGTGATGGTGCCATCATCGCGATTCATGGTAACGCCACCGAAATCTACCTTCGATGGGGTATCGATAATAATTGTACCATCGTTTTCGAAACCAGCAGTAGCAAAAACATTGCCATCAATACTGGAACCAGCCTGAGCCGTCACTTTTAGTGTTGCATTCTGCCAAACGCTCAGGCTGCGAATCTGATTGTAATCGGGCGCATTCACAACAACTGTAACGGAATCTTCGCCACTTGCCGGAGACAGGCTAACATCTGCATTTTGTTCTGCCTGAGGTACGGAACCTTCTGTGGTAACTGGATTATTGGTGCCATCGTAAAGTGTCCAGTTAGCGGGATCGTTCCAATCACCTGTGGCGCCGCCAACCCAGCGCCAAGACATATCATGATGATGGAAACTGGTTGCGGTGCTGTCAGATGATGTACCGCTTCCAGTAGCGATTGCATCATCATTGATTGTTTTAAAATCTATGGGTGAATCTGCCATTACTTTAAACTTTCCTAAATCTTAATTTTAGCAATAAATTATGTTAGTATAATACTATCAATATAAAGTTTTATGTTGTGCCAACAATTTGTCTCGTGTAGTAATTGTTGCGTAGTACCCGTTAGGCAAGTCCACACATTTGAGCTTGCCAAAATTAAGATTAAAGCAAGGAACTCTTTTGTTTTTTCAGGAGTTTACGCTTTAATGAATATATCTAAATCGCACCGTAAAATCGGATATGCCCGCGTTAGCACGATAGGCCAGACTCTAGAACATCAAGTTAAAACCTTAAAGGAATACGGATGCCACCGGATTTATTGCGAAAAGGCAAGTGGAGCCGACACCAATCGGCTAGAACTACGCAAGCTCATTGAAAATCTGAGGGAAGGACAGTCCATTGTGGTCACACGCATTGATCGGCTGGCTCGCAGCACATTTGATCTATTCGCTATAGTTAAAAGTATTACCGATAAAAAAGCTCAGTTTTACTCTTTGGCTGAACCTTGGACCGACACAAGTACCAGCACCGGACGGCTTATGCTAGCTGTTCTCGGCGGTTTAGCTGATGTAGAAAGAGATCTCATCCGCACTCGCACCTCAGAAGGTCGCGCAAGAGCGATAGCTCAGGGAAAGAAAATGGGGCGCCCTCGGCGCATTACAGATATCCAACGCATAGAAATTATCCAAAAACGCAAAAATGGCGAAACGCTAGAAAAAATTGCAAAAACTTTTGGCATAAATTCAGGAACTGTTTCTCGTATCATATCTCACGCTAAAAAAAATAATCATCATCGAAATTTCCAGAACATGTCATCAGTTAATTTCAGTGATGGTTGAAACGAGTTGGTCGGCTGGCAAGAAATACTGATATATTAGCCTGCCATAACGCGCCGCGATGCCCGTAGACTGTTTGAACCCAACGAACAATCATCTTGCCCAATTACTGCCAAACCCGTTGGATCTCAAACGCGCAACTGGTCACCGTGATCTGAAATCACTGGATATTCTACTATCAGCCCATTTCTGAGGAAATTAATCGGCAGATCGAAAAAGCAGAACATGTGCAAAACACACTTTGCGCCGATGATGCCAGCAGCCCATAATCGTTGCTTCCATGCTGCGATCCGTCAATGCCTCCAAAAAACGCAATACGATCTTCCAGAAGCATTGATGCAATAAAAGAGAATCTGGCCCAGCATGAGTACATCTTACTGGAAAAAAAACTCTCATAAGTCTTTACATTTAGGCCCTATTGCTTCTTTCCACACTCCAAGCGACACTCAGCAACAGAAGCGTGCCAACACAACATAATACAAGTGATGGCAGCGTCTGCCCCAAGCCAAGAAAAATAAAGAAGCCCAGTAATATTGGCATTGTCCATTGTGCCGCACGCGCTATGTAGAGCCCGGATGCCATACTTGTTTCACCTAACGCCACCATGACAAAAAGCTGACATCGTTCAACCAAATGACTGCCTAAAATTCGTATATGACCGCCCCAGAATGCGTTTATAACTGAGGATCAAGGCATGATTTGCAGGTAATTTGGCAACCACAAAGACTGGTCGCCCCATCTGCATCACTGCATAGCAGATCGGACAGGCTGAGGCGATTGCGCTGCATCTTCTGCCAGCGCTTTGCTTTCTGTAACACCCAATCCCACAGATACACCCAAAGCAACAGCCACGCGCAGACCCTTGCCTTGTGAACTCGGGTGAAACAAATCTGATCGACTCATTTACCGCACTCTTGGTGAACCCTAGCTTCTGGTTCACCTTAATGAGGTAATAGGGACGAAACGTATAGTTGATAATAATGCTTATATTCAGAAGCAAATGATTATCAAATCGTATGGGTGTGTGTTTGCTGCAACAGACTGTTACAGTGACCAAAAATATCTATGAACTAAAATTTGTAAAATAAATTTTAATTTTTCAATCTGTTAGCCAGATATCACTGTTTACATAAAGACATTTAACCATCTGAATCATACAGACACTTTGCAAAACATTAGGACATTCACGCTCAGATGATAGTGATTCTCACTTGCGTATTCGTGGGCTCTTTGTTATTTGCTGTTTGAGATATGCCGCGCGTGAGAAAGCATAGGGCACCTTTTTCTAATTACACCATTGGTTGTTCCCTATAGGTTCTTCCGTGCGTCGCTTCATTATCTGTATTTGCGAAAGCACTTGGTATCTTATGCCCTTATCAGAATCATCTAATCAGATTCCGCTTTCTTTCTCTCCATGGGAGATGTTCCTGAACGCAGGCTCTGTCGTGCAATGTGTCATGATACTTCTGGCTCTTGCCTCGCTTCTGACATGGACCATTTTTATCGCCAAATCTGTTGAGTTTTTAAGTGTTCGCAGAAAGCTAAAAACAGCAGAAAAAATGCTGGAAGAAGCCGACACATTGGCTTTGGGAGAAAGAAGCACACGCCCAAACAGTATTGCCCACACACTGGTTATGGCTGCGGAAACTGAAAAAGCTGTTTCTTACGATATTCCCAATGATAACGAAGGACTTAAGGAACGTATTGTTTTACATTTAGAGCGTCTGGAAGCTGCTGAAGGGCGCCGCCTGATGCGCGGCACAGGCTTATTGGCCACCATTGGTGCAACATCACCCTTTATTGGACTATTTGGCACTGTGTGGGGCATTATGACATCTTTTACAGGCATTGCCGCCAGTAAAGCCACCAGCCTTGCTGTGGTCGCCCCAGGTATTGCAGAAGCCCTATTGGCCACTGCACTTGGGCTTGTGGCCGCCATTCCTGCCGTGGTGATCTACAACCATCTTGCACGCCAATCTGCATCCTGCAGGGCACAAGTGGCAGATCTGACATCCCTTGTAATGCGCTTGGTTTCTCGTGATCTTGGCCGCACGCACAAACTTGCAACAAGCGCCCAGATTACTCCCTTTGATATCAACCGTATGGTTGGGGAATAAACCATATGCGCCGTATCCAACATGCTGATGAAAACCCGCATGAAGCAAGCGAGATCAATGTAACGCCTTTCATTGATGTCATGTTGGTGCTTTTGGTAATTTTCATGGTAACAGCCCCCCTTACCACAGTAAACGTGCCTGTAGATCTTCCTTCATCAACGGAAAAACCAGCTCCACGCCCAGAGAATCCAGTTTTTTTAACTGTAAATGCAGATCATGCACTGACACTTGGTGAAGAGAGTATCTCAACCGACAACCTGCCAAAAGCGTTAGAAATAGCAACCAAGGGCAACAAGGATGAACGCATTTTCCTGCGTGCAGACAAAACGATAGATTACGGCACACTGATGAGTGTGATGGATAGGCTTCGTTCTGCTGGTTATCTCAAGGTTGCTCTTGTTAATTTGCAAGATCAGGCAGATGGCTCTGCTCCAGCCGCAAAGACCGAACAATGAGCGCAACAACATCTTTTTCCGATTGGAAAATTCACCAAACACGCAGAACCAGAAAAGAAGATACTTTCCGTTGGGGCATGTCTTTTTTGATTGTTATATCATCAGCAGGAATTGCCACTTTATCTTTCCTGCACATACCTCATACAATTCCGCCTATACCGGAGGCCCCGCCAGCGGCTATTGCTATTGATATGGCGCCAGAACCTGTTGCAATCCCTTCTCCACCCACAGATACACCACCTACCCCTCACCAAACAATTTCGGAATCAGTTCCTTCTCCTGTTGATCCCGCTAAACTGGGGGCTCCTCCCGCGCCTGCCCCACATCCACCCCTTCCAGTTCCCAAACCCGAAAAACTGCGTAAAATTATAAAAAAACACAAACCTACCGTAAATCTTAAAAAACCAAATCCTGACAAAACACTACCGGCGGAAAAAACAACAGATCCCCCATCCTCCAAAGCGCCACCAAACCGAACACAGACAGCGCCTATTGATGGGTCATCTTCTTCTCACGTTTCCCAAAGTCCAGCCACATGGCAAGGGGCTTTGCTGGCGCGGCTGGAGAAATATAAACGTTACCCTGCAGAAGCTATGTCTGCTCATCAGGAAGGTGCGCCCAGGCTACATTTTACCATGGACCGAAAAGGACATGTACTTTCGGTACATATTGAAAAAAGCTCTGGCCATTCATTATTGGATAGCGAAGCCTTGGCATTAGTGCATCGTGCAGAGCCGTTACCTAGTCCACCCGAAAGCGTGGCAGGCGATTCCATTACCCTCACCGTGCCAATAGAATTTTATATGGAACACATACAGGATTAAAAATCACTTCTTTAATAATCATCTTTCAATACCTGTTCAGTGTGTTAAGAAAATACGATCCTTATCCTATTTTCTGGCGCAAGAGCGCCCATTCTGCCTCTACGCTGTCTGCAACGCGCCGTGCTACGACAGATAAAGGGCGCGCACGATCATGCGCAAGCGCCAACCGCAAAGGAGAAACATGCGCCCCTGCCAGCGGGGTAAAGGCCATGTCTCCATTTTGAACCTCATCCATCACATCCAGATAACTGAGAATAGTAATCCCCAGTCCAGCCTTAACCAAAGACTTTATCATCTGCACATTATTTGCCCCGGAAATCACATTCGGGTTCACCAAAGTATCTGCCTCCAGTTTTCTAAAAACAGACGAAAGGGCCAATGGTTCTTCTGGCACAATCACTGGATATTCTGCACAAACTGAAAACCGAGCTGAAGAGTGCTGAGTGACTGGATGCTGCGGCAGGCTTACCACGCCAAGTGGAAAAGAAAGCATTGAACGCACCTGCAAGTCTCGCAAATCTGCGGGGTCTAACAAAAATGCTAGATCTCCTTCTCCTGCAAAAAGACGTTCCCCCAATTCTGCATTATCATGGATATGGATGTTCAGAACAATTCCGGGATATTGTTCTTTTAGGCGCGCAGCAATGCTGGGTAAAAATACGCGCGCCAAAGCCTCTGGGGCCAAAATATCTATACGTCCACGGCGCATACCCTTTAAATCATCAATCTGGCGGTTCAGGCTTTCAAAATCCTTCGTCCACCGGCTGGCATGCGCATAAAATAACTCTCCCACCGCAGTTAAACGCATACCGGAAGAAAGGCGCTCAAATAACGGTGTTTGAAGAGCCTGCTCTCCCAAAAGGATATGTCTATCAATTGCAGAGGTCGCAATATGCAGATCTTCCGATGCTTTACGTATGGAGCCATGCCGTGCCACAGCCAAAAAATAGATCAAAAAGCGCGAAAAGGGATTCATTGACCTGTTCTCAGTTTGAGAATGGATACTGCATGAAATAGATATATCCGATAATATACGCTTAATGAAACACTGTCTCCTAAAGGAACGAGAAACATTCCCTATTCAGGAGATTAAGCTGTGACATCCCCAGCCTGCGCCCGCCCCGCCGACACCAAACTCCCCCGCAAGCTCAGTTTTGATGCTGATGACTGGCTTATTCTGGCCTCATACTGGCATCCCATTGCCCTTGTGCGTGAACTGGAAGACAAGCCCTTAGGCGTAACGCTACTTGATGCACCTTTGGTTGTTTATCGGGCTGGAGAAGAAATTGTTGTAGCAGATGACCTGTGCCCGCATCGTGGCGTGCCACTCAGCATGGGTAAGGGTAACGGCCAAACAGTTGCTTGCGCCTATCATGGCTTCCAATTTGGCCATCAAGGCCGATGTGTACGTGTTCCCGCCCACCCGAATAACGCCATTCCTTCCCGCCTGAACCTGCGGACTTATCCTGTGGTAGAAAGATATGGCTTGATCTGGACGTGCCTACGTCCCCAGGAAAATGCAGAAATATCTCTTCCGTCCATGCCACATTGGGATGAAGCAGGTTTCCAACACATCAACTGCCCTTGGATAGACATTGCCGGTTTTGCAGGGCGGCAGGTTGAGGGCTTTATAGACGTTGCTCATTTTGCATTTGTGCATACAGAAACTTTTGCTGACCCAGACAACCCTATAGTGCCAGCATACATGCCCAAAATGACGCCCTATGGATTTGAGGCAGAATATCGCAGCAATGTCGGCAACTACCCTATTGGACAATCAGAACGCGGCCGACCAGATTTTGAATGGCTGCGCCATTTTCGGGTGCATGTTCCTTTTACGGCCACGCTGGAAATTCATTTTCCCGATAACGGCAGGCTGGTCATCATGAATGCAGCGTCCCCTGTTTCCGCCAAGAAAACGCGCATGTTTGCACCCATGTGTCGTAACTTTGATACCGACCTACCTTTGCAGGATGTTTATGATTTCAACCTGAAAGTTTTTGAGGAAGACCGCGCCTTGGTAGAAGCCCAGAAACCCGAAAACCTACCGCTTGACCCTTCTTTGGAAGTACATGTGGTGGCAGATCGCAGTTCCATTGCTTACCGGCGCGCCTTACGCACCATTGGCTTGAGCCAGTTCTTTACCGCATGAAAGGATAAGATCATGGCTCCTTCTTCCTCCGTGAAGATGAAGGTTATTCTGGTATTGACCTACCATTTTCATGTGAACACAGGAGCCAGATTGCCCAATGCAGCCTCAGCACGCGCAGCCCCTTACCCACACTGAATGTCTAACATTCACAATAAAAATATGGTCAAACCCCGTATCATTACATCCATGTAATTATACCTCTATAATCTAGGACTTTATGCCTGAATATTCATCTTCCACATTGTTTACGCCTAGAAAACTCAAGAAAAAGAGATATACCCTCTCTTCCCAAACGATATAAACACGCGTTACCCTACGTGAGTCTGCGCGTATATTCTTGATATAACACTATATATTCCATCAGGATGCACCACAGGCACAAAAACAAGAACAGAAAGATTTTTAGGCGTGCTTCCATCATCTGCTCCCCTTTCCAGTTCACACCAACGCTTCCTTTACCTTCAGGTTCTGGTGGCTGTGGGTGCAGGCATTGCCGTGGGTGCAATGTTCCCCTCTGTTGCCACCGCACTTAAACCGCTGGGAGATGGGTTTGTTAAACTTATCAAAATGGTCATTGCACCTGTTATTTTTCTAACCGTGTGCACAGGCATTGCTGGCATGGCAGACCTTAAGCAAACTGGCCGCGTAGCTGGCAAAGCCATGCTGTATTTTTTGTGTTTTTCTACTTTGGCACTCGCCATTGGCATGCTTGTGGCTAACGTTCTGCAACCCGGTGCTGGGCTGCACATTCGCCCCGAAAGCCTTGATACAAGTTCTGTTACACAGTTTGTAAGTGCTGCCGCGCAGCATCATTCCTTTGCAGATTTTTTGTTGCAGATCATTCCTTCCACAACCGCCGGAGCATTTACATCGGGTGAAATTCTGCAGGTTCTGCTGGTTGCCATCCTGTTTGGCATCAGTCTGGCCAAAATGGGTAAAGCGGGGGAAGCCGTCCTTAATCTGTTTTACAGCCTGACAGAACTTGTTTTTGGGGTTGTACGTTTGGTGATGTATCTGGCACCTGTTGGGGCTTTTGGTGCCATGGCTTTTACCGTAGGTAAGTTTGGCCTGCATTCCATTCTGCACCTACTTGCCTTGGTGCTAACATTCTATCTTACAGCCATTCTGTTTGTAGGCGTTGTTCTGGGTGTTGTGGCACGATTAGCTGGTTTTAGCATTCTGCGGCTCTTGGTCTTTCTAAAAGAAGAGCTGCTGATTGTGTTGGGCACCAGTTCTTCTGAATCCGCCCTACCCGGTTTGATTGCCAAATTGGAAAGGGCTGGCTGCTCCCAAGGGATTGTAGGGTTAGTTGTGCCCATGGGCTATTCTTTTAATCTGGATGGCACCAATATTTACATGACTCTTGCTGCGCTGTTTATTGCGCAGGCAACTGATGTGCACCTAAGCTTTCAGGAACAACTTGCCCTGCTGCTAGTCGCTATGGTGAGTTCCAAAGGTGCTGCTGGTGTAACAGGCGCTGGTTTTATTACTCTGGCTGCCACACTTTCTGTTGTACCCAGCGTGCCTGTGGGTGGCATGGCGCTTATTCTGGGTATTGATCGTTTTATGTCTGAATGTCGTTCCCTTACCAATCTGGTTGGTAATGCTGTTGCTGCTATTGTTGTCTCACGCTGGGAAAATGCGTTGGATGATACGCAACTTCATGAGGCCTTGCACACGCAACCACAAATTACAAAAACACCTTCAGTCTGATACCTCTTTTACGTAGGTAGCTCCTCTGGCTGCCTACGGATTTCTTGTATTTGTAATTGAGAATAAACCTTGTTGTAACAGTGTAATTTTGTAAACTTTTTCTTGAGTATTCGTTATAACAGAAAAAAATCCTTGAATCTTTTTGATTGTAATTTAATTTCCATAATATGCGATAATAAAAACAAAAAGAAACGTGAGATCTAAAAAATGTTTGCTAAAATTACAAAATCTATTTTTTAAAGAGAAAGCACCCAGCCGCCTTTCCCTTTAATCTTTGTATTTCTTTCCCCTTGTTTCAGAGATGCGCCGTTGCTGCATGCTACTTGTACGCAATGGCCGTTCTTGCGCCATGAGGATCGGGCAATGCCCTCAACTTATATCATTTCAAATTCAGAACAAAAAACATCACGCTACCAGCAAGAGTGTTTATCCATTCTTCGCTTGCTTTATATCGGGACAGTTCTTTTCACATTTGATATTGCTTTTCACGCTACCTCTGCGCGCGCTCAACAGAATGAAACCACCAAGTCTTTTGAGAAACCTGAATTTTCTTCAAAACCTATCGTTAACGCCGAGATACCAAAAAAACACAAACGCCCGATAGCTGAAGAACGTCTGGACGCCCTGTTTGATACTGAAAGCCTTTCCTACCTGTTAAACCATAATAATACAGCGTTACGCAGGCAGGATATCAGTGCGGGGTATTTTGTTGCTGAACAGGCCTTTGGCAATCTGGCTCCGGGCCTTAAACCTTGGCGCGACAGACTAAGCGAACGCGGCTTTACCTTTGAGTTAACATATAAAGGTGAAGGTATAGCCAATCTTGCTGGCGGTCTTTCAAAAGGTATGGATTATACGCATGAAATTCGTGCCAGCATGTTGTTTGATCTCGGCAAGCTTACCGGTTGGAATCCGCTACAAGGGTGGTACCTGCATGGTATTGTTATGAACCGTGAAGGCCGACAAGTCGGCTGGGATCATGTTGGGGAAAGAAATGTACTTCTTACAGAAGTATGGAGTATTCACGGCCCCGCAGCAGCCCGCCTTGCCGATCTGTATCTAGAAAAATCTTTTCTCCACAACCGTATCAATATCAATGTCGGACGCATTTCACTTACACATACCTATTCTACTTCTATTTTACTGTGCACATTCATGACCATGTGCTCTGCACCCATGGCTATACGAGAACCGGCAGGTTGGAGCGTTTACCCCAAAACATCATGGGGAGGCACAGTGCGCTTTCGGCCAACACATGATCTTATCCTGCGCACTGGTATTTATCGCATAGGCCCCAAAGCACGTGACAATACAGGTTGGGCATGGGGCGATGAGCCTTATACAGGTATTCAAACTCCCATTGAGTTAACGTGGGAACCGTTTTTTGGCACGCGCAAGCTTCCGGGCCATTACAAAATCGGTTTTGGGCATGACACGTCTCCTTACCCCGATATGGTTGGCACCATTCCCGCTGCTTTTGCGGGCTCTGTGCATCCGCACAAACTCAAACCGCGTGATACATTTTATATAGAGGCAGACCAGATGGTGTATCGCAGCCATGGCGAACATCAGATGGCTGGCGGATATGTGCTAGCTGGCTTCATTCATAACACGCCAAGTAACTCCACATTCTCAAACGAGTTCTACGCAGGGGCTTCCCTTTTGGGTATTATCCCCCACCGGCCTTTGGATCGTCTGGGCGTCATGTATTCCTATTACCAACTCAGCCCACGCTTGGCCTATGGGCAACGTATGCAGGAAGCTGCGGGCGTTCCCCTTGGCCCCTATATCAATGGGCCACAAACACATTCTGCAATTCTGGAAGCATATTACGGCATTCCTGTCACACCGGGCTTGGTTATTACATCCGAGTTTGAGTACATGATGCGCCCCGGAGAAACCTCGGTTATTCCCAATGCTATTCTGGCAGGGCTTAAGGTTATTGCTGCCCTGTAAGGCAAAGCGAGGCGCAAAAACATCTCACCTGCCTTGCTTTTCTCATACTGGCACCAAACCTGCTTATTGCTAGAATATATATTCGAACAGATGGATGGTGCTGCGCAAGCGGCTTGAAAGGGAATGCCGTGTACGGATTTCTGCCTTAAATTGAAGCAGAATCTTTATAGTCGGCAGCTGCTCCCGCAACTGTAAGGGGAGGTTTGACCTGCTGCCGGTCACGGCTAGCCACTGGCCGATAAACACGGCTGGGAAGGTAAAAGGTCTAACATACCATATCCCCAAGCCAGGAGACCTGCCTCCATCAGGCACATCATACCGGGCGGGATGAACCGGCAGCGGCAAAACAGGCAGTAACATGCATAAACATGCCTTTAGCTCATTTTTAACAGCACTGCTTCTTGCATGGAGCAATATACCCTCCAACGCTCATGCAGAAAGCGCCTCCACACCAGCCATAACCGGACAATGGATTACGGAAGACGGTAAAGGCGTATTCAATATCCACACCTGTGGCGATAAAATGTGTGGGAACCTTGTAGGGTTAAACCTAACGCAAGATGAAGAAGCTTCTGGCCGTAGAAAAACAGAATGTAACCTTCAGATGCTCAAAGGCTTCCATCCCATGGAAGACCGGCATGACCACTGGAAAGGTCATATCTTTGATCCTCAGAGCAAAAATACTTACGATGCCATTATATGGATAGCGGACGATGGTGCCCTGAAACTGCATGGTTTTTTAGGTTTGGAGCTCTTTGGTAGAACAGATACCTGGCAGCCATTTCATGGCCGTATAGGCAACAACTGCCACATTAACCCCTAAGCATACCTGCTTCAACGAAGCATGAAATAACCTATTATTCCATTACAACAGCTTGCAAGCTCAGGCCGTCCCTATAAAACTACCCGTAATTTTGAACTCGATATTCTCCGCAATGTTTCATTCTGACAAGGCGGAGCCCGGTTTTGTAGGGAGAATCCGAAGAATGAGACAAACGCACGAGGGGCAGCCTGTGGCGGAGTGGTGTTCATCTCCTAACGCCATGCGCCTGAATAAACTGTTGCGCATGTCCCGTCGGGATGTGCTTTTAGGTGGTATTGGTCTTTCTGTTGCAGGCACAACAGGTGCGGCGCTTGCTAATACCGCGCCTACTACACCAAACACTGAAGACCTCTCTCACTTTATGCAGATATCCCAGCGACTGACAGATAGAGATACGCTAAACCCCCAGATTGGTGCGGCCCTATATGCCAATATCGTGCATGCCAATGCCGATCGACAGGATAAACTTAACGCCCTGCATACTCTACTAGAGCGAGAAAAATTTACGACGGCATCTGCCTTTGCTCATGCAGCAGAAAAATCTGATCCCAAACTTAAAAATGTCATCCACGAAATTCTAACCGGCTGGTACCGAGGTATTGCGGATGGCAAAGTGGTGGTTTACCGCTCCGCCCTGATGTTCGACATCACCAAGGATGCCGTTTACCCCAAAACCTATGCAACAGGCGGCCCATTCTACTGGACAAGCAAGCCACCAGAAGTTGCACGCCCAAAAGGGCACCCTGCACTTTCTGCTTCCGCCCTTGTTATCGAACCGACCTGATCTTACGGGATACCCCGCTTTATGCCCTCCGAAGAAAATCTTTCAGCCGACGTTGTGATCGTAGGATCAGGCGTTGCAGGTAGTTCTATTGCCAACGAACTGGCGCGCGCCGGTATTTCCGTCATTGTGCTGGAAGCTGGCCCACGTGTTGACCGCCAGCATTTTGTAGAAAACTTCCGCAATCTGGAAAACAAACCCTCTTATCAGGGGCCATTCCCGGCTGTACCTTGGGCACGGCATCCGCCTGATCAGCAAACCCCTAACGAGTATCTGCATACCTCCGGCCCAAATGCCGAAGCCTATCAGCAGGTTTACTTACGTATGATGGGCGGTACCACATGGCACTGGGCTGGGTGCGCATGGCGTTACCTACCATCAGACTTTGAACTCAAAACACGTTACGGTCAGGGCCGCGATTGGGCCTTGACTTACGATGATCTGGAACCCTTTTACTATCAGGCAGAAGTCATGATGGGGGTTTGCGGGCCAGATCCTGCGGTAGAAGATCTTGGGTCTCCTCGCAGGCAGCCATATCCTATGGATGCACTGCCCATTTCCTACGCTGCACAACAATTCCGCAAACTGATTCAGGAAAAAACGCCGTGGCGCGTGGTGCACGAACCACAAGCACGTAACACTCGCCCGTATGATAGCCGCCCAACGTGTGAAGGGCATAATAACTGCATGCCCATCTGCCCTATTGGGGCCATGTATAACGGTAGCTATTCCGTTTACCATGCAGAAGCTGCCGGGGCTAAGTTTATCCCCAACGCTGTGGTGTATAAGATTGAGCGAGACAGCGCGAACAAGCGCGTAACCGCCGTGCATTACTTTGACCCCGACAAAGGGTCACACCGCGTTACGGGCAAATATTTTGTTATTGCTGCGCACTGCATTGAAACAGCTAAACTGCTGCTGCTTTCTGCTGATGAACAAAGCCCGGATGGTGTTGCCAACAGTTCCGGCCATGTAGGCCGCAACATGATGGATCATACCGGTGTACAGGTTACCTTCATCAGTGGCGATCAAGCCTTGTGGCCGGGCCGTGGGCCGCTGGAAACCAACGTGATCGACAATTTCCGTGATGGAAACTGGCGCTCAGACCGTGGGGCCTACCTTGTGCACATGGTGGATGATAACCAAGTGGATCTGGCTACCCAGTTAGCTATTTCCAAAGGGTACGTTGGCCGGGAACTGGAAGAACAGATTCGTTACCTAGCTTCACACACTGTGCGGCTGTTCAGCCATAACGAAGCTCTGCCAGATCCCAACAACCGTCTGACACTCAGCAAAGATCATAAGGACATTCTGGGGATTCCGCACCCAGAAGTGTACTATAAGCTGCCCGAATACACTGTGCGCAGTTGTGAACACACACGCTATGTTTTCCGCGACCTAATCAAACTGATGCACGGTACGGATGAACAGTGGACTCCGGGCTACTTCCCGCAGGATCATCCCGCAGGCAGCACCATTATGGGCGCAGATCCCAAGGATTCCGTGGTGGATGGCCATTGCCGAACGCATGATCATGACAATCTGTTTATTGCCAGTTCCTCGGTTTTCTCAACCGTTGGCACCGGCAACATCACCTTGACTGTAGCTGCCTTGGCGCTACGTGTTGCCGATACGC
The DNA here is from genome assembly GCF_008704325.1 of Acetobacter sp. DmW_125128. Lineage (NCBI taxonomy): Bacteria > Pseudomonadati > Pseudomonadota > Alphaproteobacteria > Acetobacterales > Acetobacteraceae > Acetobacter > Acetobacter sp. DmW_125128. The sequence continues at coordinate 16,204 of NZ_VHOP01000006.1, forward strand.
TGAAAAAAGAACTTGCTCATGCCTGATTTTTCCAAAACCTTGCGCACCCTTCTTTCGGCAGGCACGGTGCTTGGTGTTTGCGCTCTTACCCAGCCACCTGTCCATGCAGAAGATGCAGCCCCGGATCAGGCTGTTCTGGATCGTGGTGCTTATATTGCCACTGCATCAGATTGTATTGCCTGTCACACCAAGCCCGGTTCGCAGCCATTTGCTGGTGGCCTAAAAATTGCAACACCTATGGGTGATGTAATTTCCACCAACATTACGCCAGATCCAGAGCGCGGCATTGGCAAATACACAGAGCAAGACTTTGAACAAGCCGTACGCCATGGCGTACGCAAAGATGGCGCTTACCTGTACCCTGTTATGCCTTATGTTTCTTACGCAGGCATGACAGATCAGGATGTGCATGCGCTTTATATGTGGTTCATGCACAGCGTAAAACCAGTTGCCAGCACCCCGGCAGAAACAACGCTGGTGTTTCCTGCCAATATGCGCAGCGCAATGGCGGCCTGGAACTTTGTAACCACCAAGGAAGAGCCAGAAAGCGGAGATTCCAGCACATATGATCCGCTACGCCGCGGCAAGTATCTTACCAATGCGCTGGAACATTGCGGCACCTGCCATACGCCGCGTAACTTCATGCTCAGTGAAAAGCAGGACAGATATCTGGCTGGCACGTCGCTTGATGGATGGTACGCCCCCAACATCACCACCAGCAAAACCGGCGGTATAGGCAACTGGAGCGAAGAGGATATTGTCGCCTACCTGAAAACAGGCCATGCCAATGGTCATGCTCAAGCCGCAGGCCCCATGGCAGAAGCTGTGGAACACAGCACCAGCCACCTGACAGATCAGGATCTGCACGCCATAGCTACTTATATTCACCAGGTTCCAGCTATGGACGATGATATGGAACATCAGGCACGAGATAGCTTTGGCCAAGCTATAGAAGCACTGGATATCCGCCAGAGTGCCCCAACCCGAATTGATGATCTGACCGAAATGGACGGACAGCACGCATACGATGCCAACTGCGCGGCCTGCCATGGCCAGACTGGTACGGGCACGAAGGATCAATACGCACCTTCATTGTTCCATAACTCAACCGTGGGCAGCGCACGGCCAGATAACCTGATCATGACCATTCTGCACGGGGTGCAACGCAAAACCGAAGCAGGCAATGTATCTATGCCAGACTTTAGCGGTCATTCAGACGTGCAGCGTCTGAACGATGCTGAAATTGCAAAGATCGTGAATTATGTGATGGCAACCTTTGGCAGCGGAGACCAGCACGTAACAGCAGATCAGGTTGCACAGTTCCATAAAGACAAATGACAGCCACACCATACATAGGCTGATAAGACCACACACCAAAAAGGGCGGAGAGGTTTAAACCCCTCCGCCCTTTTTTACATGATCTTCAGAAAAAAACTGAAGCGTTAGAAAGAAGGCTTTTCATGAAGAGCGGATACCAGACGTGTAATGGTATGTGCCTTCAAAGCTTCTGGCCCACCTTCCGTGCCATAACCAGAATCTTTCATGCCACCAAACGGCACTTCTGGCACGCCAATACCATGGTGATTGACAGCAACCATCCCGGCTTCCAGCTTTTCACCCAGCAGGCGCTCCGTGCGTTCACAACGCGTGTAAACATAAGCCGCTAAGCCATATGGTAGGCGGTTGGCTTCCTTTACGGCGTCCGCCAGATCAGAATACTCATCCATAATGGCAATCGGGCCAAAGGGCTCTTCCTGCATAACCCGCATTTCCAGCGTTGGCTTCAGCACCAATGTGGGTGGGAAGAAGCACCCATCATTCGGCATGGAAATATCAGGCTGCCAAAGTTCAGCGCCTTTCTGGCGGGCATCATCCACCAGTTCGGTCAATGCTTTTACGCGGCGCTCATTCACCAATGGCCCCATGGTAACGCCTTCATCCAGACCATTGCCAATCTTAAGCGCGCTCATCTGGGCTTTGAATTTTTCAATAAAGGGCGCTGCAATTTCCTTGTGTAAAAGGAAACGTGTGGGAGCAATGCACACTTGCCCGGCATTACGGAACTTGGCGGCTGCCAAACGTTCGGCTGCGGCATCCATATCTGCATCCGGGCACACAATAACCGGGCCATGGCCACCCAGTTCCATAGTGACCGGCTTCATCTGCGCGCCAGCCAATGCGGCCAGATGCTTACCGACAGGCGTAGACCCCGTAAAGGAAATCTTGCGCACAACCGGATGCGCAATCAGATACTCAGAAATTTCCGCTGGCACACCATACACCAGAGAAACCGCACCTGCCGGAATACCGGCATCACAAAAACACCGGATCAGTTCTGCCGGAGAAGCTGGCGTATCTTCCGGAGCCTTTACAATAACCCCACACCCGGCACCCAAGGCAGCACCCAACTTGCGTGCAATCTGGTTGATGGGGAAGTTCCACGGCGTAAAGGCAGCCACAACACCTACAGGGCGGTGCATTACACGCTGTTCTACATAAGGGGCGCGCGGGGGCACCAATTCATCATTTAGGCGACGGCCTTCTTCACCAAAATATTCAATAACACCAGCCGCACCCTGAATTTCAATAATCGCTTGAGCAAGGGGCTTACCCTGCTCTTCGCTCATAATACGGCCAATCTGCTCTGCCCGTTCACGCAGCATATCTGCCGCCTTGCGCATAATCACAAAGCGATCCCACGCAGTAAGGTTACGCCATGCTTCGTAACCCGCCTGCGCACCCGCAACCACTTTTTCCAGATCAGTTTTGGAGGCATGAGCAACCTGCCCAATAATCTGGCCCGTAGCCGGATTGGTTACCGGAATGGTGCGACCATCTGCCGCATCTTGCCATTTCCCGGCCACCAACAGCTGCGTGCGTATTTCTTTTTCTGACATCTACATCTCTCAAGCAGAACGGGCAGACATCCACCATGGAGCCTTTGTCCGGATTTTTTTTGCTGACACCATTTTATGTACTGCCATGCAAGAAAAAAGAGGTCTATACACCCCAGCGCATAATGGCCTCCTACCCGGTTCAGTTCCATACCGGCAGGGCTATTATCCTTCAAACCCTCAGTTGTATCAGTAGAAAGCCCATGCTTTTCAAAACCCTGTCCGGTCAGACAATAATCGGGCTGTGCGCCTTATTTGCCGCCACTTTTACGGCCATTACCAGCGAAGTTGCCCCTGTAGGGTTGCTGATAGATATGGCGAATTCCTTTCATATTACGGAAGGTAAAGCTGGTCTGGCCGTAAGCGCATATGCGCTGGTTGTGGCACTGGCGGCGGTGCCGCTTACCATTCTTACAGCCAGAATCAACCGCAAGACACTCATGCTTTGGGCTCTGATTGGCTATATCGCCTCTAATCTGATTGCCGCTTTGGCTCCTACCTTTGCCATTTTATGCTTGGGCCGTGCCGTGGGCGGGGCTGCCCATGCGCTTATGATGTCCATTGTTTCTGCCTATGCTGCGCATCTGGTACCCCCTCGCATGACAGGACGCGCCATTTCGTTTGTGTTTGGTGGCACATCGTTGGGGTCTGTTCTGGGGGTTCCCGGCACTGCTGCTATTGGGCAATTGGCAGGCTGGCGGGTTTCCATGATGGTGGTTACGGGTTTAGCCGCCATTCTAACCGTGTGCATCGCATTTTTTCTGCCCAAGGTGAATGCTTCCTCCAGTTCCGTGCATCTCCCTTCATTTCGCACCCCCGGTGTTGCTCGGGTTTTTGCGGTGGTGATTACCGTAAATACATTGTTCTTTTTGGGGCATAACCTTCTGTACACCTATGTTGCACCTCTGCTCATGTCTCATGGGTTGCCAGAAAGCGCGCTCAGCATTGCCCTGCTGGTTACAGGTGGCGTGAGTATTCTTGGGCTATGGGCTGCCGGACAGATAGTGGATTCCAAACCGGCACTTGGGCTGCTGGTAGCTGGCCTGATTACCGCATGTGGCATGGGTGCACTCTGCGGTTCTCTCCTTAGCGGATGGAGCGCGGTTGCGGCTGTTGGCCTATGGTGTGCCGGTTATGCCGCCCTTATCCCGGTTATTATGTCTGGCGCTATCCGTAGCCGCGCCACAACGGCTGATATTGCCGGTGCGGCCGTAAACGCCAGCAGCAATGTTGGTATTTTGTTTGGTTCCGCCGCAGGCGGAATGATTCTGAACACAGCTGGACTTTCTGTTTTACCGCCCATGGCTGTTGGTATTGTTATAATGGCTACAGCATTAGGGCTATGCAGCCCCGTTGCCTTCCCCCGCGTGTTGCATGATCATTCAGAATCTGAAAGCTAACACATAGCTGACAGTTATAAATCTTTCCCTTTAAGCACCAGTGGCAGCCCGGCTGCCACAAAAACAACTTGCCCTGCCTGCGCCGCTATCCGCTGGTGCAGGCGCCCTGCCTCATCTCTAAAACGACGGGCCAAAGCGTTTTCCGGCACAATCCCCAACCCAACTTCATTGCCTACAAGAATGGTGGGGGCCAAGCGCTCCGGCAACACCTCCAGCAGATAGTGTGTTGCCTCCTCAATATTTTGGTCATCCAGCAACATATTGGTCACCCACAAGGTCAGGCAATCTACCAACACAGGCAGATGTGCATAGGTTTTTAACACCCATGCAATATCCAGCGGTTCCTCAACCGTTTGCCAACCCTGCTCTGTTCGGCTGGCCTTGTGGTGTTCAATACGCTCCTGCATTTCTGCATCAAATGCCCGACCAGTCGCCAGATAGATCCAAGGAGAAGGCAAGCCTGTCAGCATTGCTTCGGCTAAACCACTTTTTCCTGAACGTGCGCCCCCCAAAATCAGAACAGTGCCCTGCGCCCCTGTTTCTGTTGGATTGAGAGATAGGACACTCATGGTATATGCGCCTCACTATTTTTGTTTGCTTACATCCTTATAACAGCACAAAATCAACGGCATGCCATCATCTCCTTCTTTTTCTAACGCGCCACTCTGCCTTGGTTCCATGCAGGAGCTCAGAAGCCTGTGTAGCAACTTGCCGCTGACAGATAAGATGGCCCAAAACGCCATTGCCCAGCGCGAACAGCAACTTACCAAGCCAGAAGGTAGCCTCGGCCGCCTTGAAGAGCTTACAAGCTGGCTAGGGGGGTGGCAGAAACGTGCCACACCAAAGCTGGAAAATGTGCAGGTTTTGGTTTTTGCAGGAAACCACGGCGTAACGCAGCAAGGAATCTCCCTCTGGCCTTCTGATGTTACAGCTCAAATGGTCAGTAATTTCCGTAACGGAGGGGCTGCCATCAACCAGATAGCCAAAACAGTTGGCGCATCCTTACACGTTATTCCTGTGCATGATCTGCAACCTACAGCCGATTTTACGCATGAAGCGGCCATGACAGAGCAGAATTTTTTGCAAGCTGTCACACTTGGTTACAACGCCGTTTCATCTCACTGCGATCTCTTGTGCTTGGGCGAAATGGGTATTGGAAACACCACTGCCGCAGCCACTTTGGCAGCAGCCTTGTTTAAGGAAAGCGGCATCATCTGGGCCGGACGCGGCACCGGTGCGGATGATGCCGGATTGAAACGTAAAGCCGCAGTTATTAACGCAGCACTTAGCCTGCATCGGCAAGCATGTTCTGATCCATTAGAAGCTGCACGCTGTGTTGGCGGATACGAACTGGCGGCCACATTGGGCGCCACATTGGCTGCCAGGCATAAAAGCGTACCTGTTCTGTTAGATGGCTTTGTTTGCACGGCTGCGGCCGCACCTCTTGCACGCTTGCACGCTGATGGGCTGGCCCATACCTGCCTTTCACATTGCGCGACCATAACAGGACAAACACATCGCCTTGCCTCTTATGTGAATCTAGAACCTCTTTTGGGATTGGGCCTCAGGTTAGGAGAAGGTTCTGGCGCAGCGCTTGCAGTTTCTATCATACGGGCTGCGCTTGCCTGCCACACAGGTATGGCTACTTTTGCAGAAGCCGCGGTAAGCCAGAAAACATGACCTCTTCTGGCCGCCTTTCTATACCAGATACATTACGTTTACATCTGGCCTGTGGTGTTGGGCTTCTTACGCGCATACCTGTTGGCTGGCTGTTGCCATCTGCTTACAAAAACAGTTCCGCTTCTTGGCCCTTGGCACAATCCATCTGGTGCTGGCCTCTTATTGGTGCAAGCATTGGAATATGTGCCGGTGGCCTGTCCACAGTATTACAATGTAGCCATATTCCGCCTCTGGCAGCCGCAGGCATAGCTTTAGGGATGCAAATTCTTGTAACAGGCGGTCTTCATGAAGATGGCTTGGCCGATACCACGGATAGTTCTGGCGGCATGACACCTGAACGCAAGCTGGAAATTATGCGTGACAGCCGTATTGGAAGTTACGGTGTTCTGGCTTTATGTTTGGCAATCTTAATACGCGCGGGCGTGCTTTCATCTATACATTCCATCGCACTGGCTTGCCTGATATGTGGCATTGCTGGCTGTCTGGCACGTGGCGCATTTTTGGTTGTTACAAAAACAATTCCACCGGCCCGGCCTGATGGTCTGGCACGATCACTTTACCCTTTGGCACAGCGCAATCTCACAATTGCTTTGGCTGGAATAATCTGTCTTTGCATTTTACTGACAGTATTTTTAATGCCAGCACCGCTTACGGTAGCATGTTTGCTAACATTTATAGTTTTTCCTATTCTACTGGCTTTGGCGGTAGCTTTGTTGATAGCCCGATATGCACAACGCAAACTTGGTGGCTACACAGGTGATATTCTGGGTGCCTGCGCCATTATAACCGAATGCACGATCATGACGGCATTATCTGCGCTTTTTTATTAAAGCGTATGCCAAGCCTGCAAAGCTGCTTCTAACCTGCGCCATTGCACCTCGGAAGCTGGTAACCCCATACGCAGCCAGTGCGCATTATAAGGAAAAATCCGGGTTACGATGCCTTGCTGACAAAGATGCTGCCATAACTCTGCTACACGTTCACATTCTACCAACTCAAACAAAACAGCTTGGCCTTTATGGCTTAAGCCCGCTTTAGTCAGCAATTTTTTTAGGCGTAAACTGGCAGCATACAGTTTGGTTGATGTCTGTTTTAACCATTCCTTATCCTGCAAGGCTTGGCACCCAACTGCCAGCGCAATGGTGCTAACGGGCCATGACCCTAATAAATCTCGCGCATATGCAGCCACACTGGGTTGAGCCAACAAAAACCCAAGCCTTACCCCGGGCAATCCATAAGTTTTTCCAAAAGAGCGTAAAACCAGTAAAGCTGGATGCGGCAGGGCAGATGCAACGCTCTGGCCAGTAATATCTGCAAAAGCCTCGTCCACCACCAACCAGCTTCCCGCTGCCTGACAGATATTGGCCAGATCCAGCAAGTGCAAGGCCCCTATCAAACGCCCATCAGGATTATTGGGATTACAGATAATACATACCGTATTTTTTTGCTGTGCCGCCAACTGTAGCTGAGCGAAATCAGGCACCTCGGATACCGGAATACCGTTCTTTTTCCATGCTTGCATATGTCCAGAATAAGTGGAGCCTAATATGCACGCGCGTTCTGCCTTCAGCACCCGTGGCAACAAAGCAATCAAGCTCTGGCTTCCTCCACCTGCAACCACCATGCTGGGGTCAGAAACACCATATGCTGTCGCAGCCGCCATCTGTAGCGCAGCTTCTTCTGCCTCCTCCGGTAATGTATGCAAAGCAGATAGATCAGGCAGTTTGGCCGGATAAGCAAAAGGGCTGATGCCTGTAGAAAGGTCTACAAATGGTTGCGGTGCGTTTGCAAACATCTGCATAACTTTTTGCACCTGCCCACCATGTGCAGGAATATGGCTTGATGCTGATGAAGATTTTGAAGGCATCACAGAAACCGCAGGTGCCTGTTGCGGCGGATACCCCTTGCCTTCTTGCCGCTTTTCCCGCACGCCTGCATCTGCCATGCTGCTTTATCCTTTTTCTATAACCCTGCCCGTTGCCGCCATGGCTGCGGGGCTGGAAGCCTTGTGCGGATATCCTGCACCGCTGTTTGCTGCAATAAGCCACCCCGTTGTGTGGATTGGCTTCTTGATAAACAGGCTGGAGCGGACGTTCAACAGGCCAGAGTGGTCAGATACAGCACGCCGGATATCCGGTTTTTTCGCGCTGTTGCTGCTTGTCGGTATTCCCGTCGGGCTTACGATATTTATACTCCATATCGGTTATATGTTTTTGCCGCCGCTTTTCATGCTTGGTGTACAGGCTGTTACGGCCTGTACACTGGTAGCTCAGAAATCTTTGTGGGTGCATGTCAAAGCAGTTGCCTCAGCGCTTCAACAGGCCGGATTAGAAGGTGGCCGCACAGCTGTAAGCCAAATTGTGGGGCGAGATACATCCGTACTGGATGAAACTGGCGTTGTGCGTGCCGCGCTTGAAAGTCTGGCAGAAAACTTCTCCGACGGCATTGTTGCGCCCTTATTTTGGACTGCACTACTCGGCTTACCCGGAACTGTATTTTACAAAGCCATCAACACGGCAGACAGCATGATCGGCCATCTTAACCCACGTTATGCTGCATTTGGCATGGCTGCTGCCAAAATGGATGATCTCATTAACCTGCCAGCTTCCCGCTTGGCCGCTTTGTGTATCCTGCTATCCACACGCCCCACACAGTGGCGCACGATTTGGTCCACCGCGTGGCGAGATGCCAGCCGCCATCGCTCCCCTAATGCTGGATGGCCTGAAACAGCTCTGGCCACTGCCCTTGGCGTAAAGTTTGGGGGGCCCCGCAATTATGCAGGAACTGTGGTTGATGATGGATGGATTGGAGAAGGCACCACAACGGCCACCCTACATGATCTGGAACGCGGCCTTATCCTTTACCGCAGGGCTTGTGGTATTCTGATAGGTGGGTTGCTGCTGGCCGCTATTGGCTGCATGATAAAGGCATGACAGCACCTTTTTTCTCACCTTCTTTTCAGAACCAATTAGAGCAACTGCTTATATGGCGGCGGGATGTGCGGCATTTTCGTACAGCACCTGTGCCAACACCTGTATTGGATGAATTACTGGAAACAGCCTGCTTGGCACCCTCAGTCGGGCTAAGCGAGCCATGGCGCTTTGTGCTGGTAAATGATTCCAACCGCCGCGATGCCATCCGCAAGAACTTTATGCGCAGCAATACGCAAGAACTGGAAGGGCGAGAAGGAAAAGACGCCCAGCGTTATGCGCGGCTAAAACTTGCCGGGCTGGATGATGCCCCTCACCATATAGCCGTATTTTGTGAGACCAATCCTCAACAAGGACGTGGGCTTGGACGGGCTACTATGCCACAAACCACCACATGGTCTGCCGTTATGGCCATTCACACTTTTTGGTTGGCTGCTACGGCCCACGGCGTTGGGGTAGGATGGGTTTCCATCCTTAATCCACAGGAAGCACATGCAGCTTTAAGCGTAGAGCCCAACTGGCAGTTTCTGGCTTACCTATGTGTTGGCTTTCCGGAACAACATGCCAACACACCAGAGCTTGAACGCCGAGGGTGGGAAAAACGTAACCCTGCAAGAAGACAGTGGATTCAGCGTTAAAGTAGTTGTCGTTTTTTAAATACCAGCCGGTACAGTAGCCAACTGCAACAAGACATCTAGATCAATGTGCTGTTCCAGATGGTTTGCCAACGCATCCAGCGCTTGTTCTACACTTTGATCATGCTGCGCTGGTAAATCTGCCCCGGCAGCATACCATATGCCATCTGGTTGAAATGCAGCCCCACCTACACGCGCAAGCAAAGCCATACGCGCAGCCCGGTGGTTAAAAATGCCATGCAGATAAGTGCCCCATACACGCCCATTTGCAGAAACAGCACCTTCTGGATGGTTATCCATGTATATCAAGGGGCTTTGGCAATCAGCCCCTGTTGTTTGGCCCACATGCATTTCGTATCCAGCAACTTTACTGCCTTCTGCCGCCAGTTTTCCTTCCTTGTGTTCTAGACTTTTATCTCGGCTTAAAACTGTATCAATTTTTAACAGCCCCAACCCTGCCGTCTGTCCTATAGCGCCTTCTGTTCCATAAGGATCAGCCACCGTAGCACCCAACATCTGATAGCCACCACAAATACCCATCACATAACCACCATTGGCAGCATGTTCTGCAATCTGCTTGTCCCATTTCTGTTCTTTCAAACAAGCAAGGTCAGATAATGTCGCTTTCGATCCGGGCAATATAATCAGATCGCATTCTGGCAAAGGCTCGCCACGTTTAACCAAGATAAGGTGCACACCGGGTTCTGCATACAGTGGATCCAGATCATCAAAATTGGCAATCATCGGCAAATGAGGCACAACAACACGTAGCGGCGCATTCTGATCTAAGTTTGCTTTTGAGTGCCTTACTGCATGCGCAAGTTTTTCATCCAGATCTGCGGCATCTTCTGCTGGCAGGGTTCTCACCTCTGGCAAATCCGGCACAAGCCCTAACGGCTGCCACCCTGTACGTTCGGCAATAAACTGCATGCCATCAGCAAACAGTGTTGGATCACCCCGCATACGGTTTACAATAAACCCTTTGATCCGTTGGGCATCTTTCTGACTTATAACAACTTGTGTACCCACAAGGCTGGCAATCACTCCGCCTCTATCTATATCTCCCACAAGCACAACCGGAGCATTTACAGCTTCTGCAAACCCCATATTGGCAATATCATGCGCTCGTAAATTTACTTCAGAAGCAGACCCAGCACCTTCTACCAAAACCAAGTCTGCCTTTGCGGCAAGTTTTACAAAGCTTTGCAAAACGGCTGGCATCAGAAGTGCTTTTCGGCTCTGATAATCCCGCGCTTTCACTGTTTCCTCAATCTGCCCCCGCACAACAAGCTGTGCGCCTGTCTCACCCTGTGGTTTGAGCAAAACTGGGTTCATATCAACGCTTGCAGGTACCCCACAGGCACGCGCCTGCAAAGCTTGAGCACGCCCAATTTCACCACCATCCCATGTTACAGCGGCATTATTGGACATATTCTGCGGTTTAAACGGCAAAACCCGCAGCCCTCGCCGGGTAAAGGCACGCGCAAGGCCTGCAACGAGTGTTGATTTTCCGACACTAGACCCTGTGCCCTGCACCATCAGAACACGGGTGCTCAAAACTCTATGCCTTCCTGCGCTTTTACACCCGCTTTGAAATGATGTTTCACCACTGTCATTTCAGTTACCAAATCAGCCGCTTCCAGCATGGCTTCCTTGGCATTGCGGCCTGTTACGGCAACGTGCAAGCTTGCCGGGCGTGCTGCAATATCTGCAAGAACTTGCTCCATAGGTAGGTAATCATACCTTAATGCAATGTTCAGTTCATCCAAGATCACCAACCCAACATCTGGGTTTGCCAACGCTTGTTGAGCAACATGCCATGCACGTTGGCATGCAGCAATATCCCGCGCCTTATCCTGCGTTTCCCACGTAAAACCTTCACCCAACGCGTGCCATTCTACCAAATCCTCAAAGCGTTCTAGCGCCTTGCGTTCTCCCGTATGCCATGCCCCTTTGATAAACTGCACCACAACAATACGCCGGCCATACCCCAACATCCGCAAAGCCAGACCAAACGCCGCAGTAGATTTTCCTTTTCCGGAACCTGTATTTACAATCAACAGGCCTTTTTCCACTGTTTTGCTGGCAACTTCTTTATCCTGCACAGCTTTGCGTTTTTGCATTTTAGTACGATGATGCTCTGCATCCTGTAATAATGCTGGCTTTTGCGGATCTATCATACCTGGCACGGCTCTTCCTTTTTATGATGTGTCAAAAAATCTCTTTGATTTGAAGCAAGTTCGTTCTTTTCTCCCACCATAAACAGGCGCGCAAAGCCTTGCGGCATGGATGGTGCGAGAAGGTGCGGTTTATACCCACCGGCAAAAGCGCTCAAAAGCCGCAATGGCCCTCCATGCGATAATACACACACATTTTCTTCACGTTGGCGCACTTCACGCCAGAAACTCTGAATCCTCTGGTACAGGTCTTGCCCGCTTTCACCTTCTGGCGGTGCAAAACCTTCTGGATTTTGGGCCCATTCATCCAGCAATGTGCGATCTATGTCCTGCCAACGCACACCTTCCCACCGGCCAAAATTCAATTCCGCCAATCGGTGATCCACGCGTAGTTCCATGCCTGCACTTTGCGCCAAACGCTGCGCCATCTGCCAGCACCTTTGCGCAGGAGAGCTATATAACACCTGGCAAACAGCACCCTTAGCCAGAACAGAAAGCCCAGAAACAATACTCTCCCACCCTGGGCTAAGGGCAACATCCTGCCTGCCGTAACAAATGCCCTGCGCAACCTGAACAGGAGCATGCCTTACCAGCAACACGGGAAAAGATCGCATTTCAATATCTCCTTCTCACCGCCTGCCCCGGCTTTATCAGGACGGCAGAACACTTTGTGCATACCTTGTTATCACACAACTTTCCGCGTTCGTTTTTGCATATGCTCTTTTCATAAAGAGGAAGAGTTCAAAATATTCTGATTGGAACACCGTGCCAGAACATGAAAGAATGACCCAGAAACTAAGCCACGCTGGCCACCACATGCACCAAGGGGCGTACCATCCCCTGCTGCCAGATCTGCCAATGGCGCGTCCTCACCTTTATCCATAACCGTTGCATAATGGAATTCGTGCCCGCGTAAACGTGTGCCTGTGTGGCCCAAAACATTATCTGTCAGCAACGTGGCCTCACGATAGCCTAAATGCAATTTTCGACGCGCGAAGGACGTTACATGTCCTAGCAAACCTGCCATAGCATGTGTCTGCCCCTGCGCATCTTCCAATGCACGACCCAAAACCATGTAGCCTCCGCACTCCCCATGTACAGGGTTCTTAAGCGCAAAATCCTGCAAGCCTTTTTTAAAATGCTCTGCTTGCGCAATCTGGCCTGCATAAAGTTCTGGATACCCCCCAGGTAACCAACAGGCATCGCAAGAGGTATCTGGCGCCTGATCGGCCAGTGGAGAAAACGGAACCAACTCCGCACCCACTTTTCTCCAAAACAAAGAAAGATGCCCATATAAAAACGAAAAAGCAGCATCATCCGCCACGGCAATACGTTGGCCCGGAGGCGGAATACATGCTTCTGCCAGAGATACTGGATCAGCCTTCTGTTCCACCAGAGGCGCTGCTGCTTCCAGAATAGCATCCAGATCCAGTTCACGTTCTGCCTTATCTGCAAGGTCTGATAACCACCCTGCCAGATTGCCATGCTCACGCGCTTGCACTAATCCTAAATGCCGCTCTGGCAGTACCTCACCCTTTTGGCGCATAAGCGCCCCACAAACAGGCAGGTCTGCCATGGCCACGGCAGAGCGCGCCAAACGCTCATGCCGTTCGGATGCAACACGGTTGATGACAACACCACGCACCTGCACAGTATCAGACCATCTCGCAAAGCCCTGTGCAATCGGCCCAACAGATTGCCCTTGCCCAGAAACATCCAGCACCAGCAAAACAGGAATCCCAAATAGAGCTGCAATATCAGAAGGCGCACCGCGTGCATTTTTTGGGGCCATTAATCCATCAAACAACCCCATTGCAGATTCCACCACAACCACGTCAACATCTTTGGCAGCGGCATTCATGATACCAGCCAGCAAATTTACAGGCATGCACCAGCTATCCAAATTAAGAGGTGACCGATGTGTGATAGCTGCATGAAAAGCGGGATCTATATAATCTGGGCCAGTTTTAACAGCCCCTACCCGTAATCCTCGGCGTTGAAAAGCCGCCAGCAATGCGAGTGTAACCGTTGTTTTGCCACCGCCAGAACGAGGAGCGGCAACCATAATAATACGAGGAGCTGTCATGCCTCATTTTCCTCATCCAGAACACAGGCCACACTATTCCCCTGTGGGTGCCACAAACCTCGCCGCCATACATCGGCAAACCGTGCACGCATAGCTTCCCGCGCTGCTGGGTTTTCCTGTTTTAAAAATGCATCACACGCGGCATTTCCCAATGTTTGAGCAAAAACCAGATCGAATTGCCTATCAAACCGTTGGGGCAATGTGGCTGCAAATCCGTGTAATGCATCTAATCCGCGCGCCATTTCTGCCGCACCCGCGTATCCGTGCTGCTGCATACCTTCAATCCATTGCGGGTTAGCCAACCGTCCGCGCACAATACGCGCCACTTCCTGCGCTGCTGTTCGCAACCGTGGCATATCTGGCCGAGATGTATCACCATGTAATACGGTCGGTGTTGCGCCCAATGTAGCGGCCGCAGCAGAAAGGCCACCTTCATGCGCAGCTATATCCGGGCTTTCTAAAATATCGGTTTCAGCATTGTCTTGCACATGCAGCACAGCTTCTGCTTGCCCCACCAAATTGGAAAGAGCCTGCATATCCTGCTGTCCATCTCGCCCACCACCATATGTCCATGATGAACCTTCCAGCCAAGCTGTTCCAAGTTCCTGCGTATGAGCCCAAGATCCCGCATTCAGGTGTTCCTCAACGCCTGTGCCGTAATTACCAACCGCAGCACCAAAAATACGAGCCGTAGCCCGCTTTCGGGCCTCTCCTTTCAGCCCTTTGGCAGATGCCGCCAAAGGATTCCATTCGGCAGGTTCATTCCGTTCCGCAACAGCCGCTACAGCCTGATCAAACAGGGCAATCTGATCTGCAAAAGCATCACGAAATAGGCCAGAAACACGCAACGTTACATCCACTCTTGGCCGGTCCAGCACTGGCAAAGGAATAATTTCAAACCCACAAACATGCCCTGTGCCAGCGGTGCGCTGTACCTCTACTCCCATAAGACGCAAGGCAAGGGCCATATCCTCTCCGCCGGTGCGCAAACTGGCAGAACCCCACATATCCATAATCATATGTGTTAGATGTTCACCCTGTTCCTGCAAATGCCTTGTCAGCAAAAGCTTTTCCATTTTCTCGGCCAACACCATGGCAGAAGGTGTGGGCAATGCGCGAGGATCCACGGTAAACAGATTGCGCCCTGTAGGCAGCACATCCACCCGCCCACGGGTTGGCGCACCGGCTGGGCCGGGTACTACAAAACGTCCATCTAATGCAGCAAGCAGGGCGTGTGCCTCTGCTTGCCCGCTTTGCATGATTTTATGCGCCACTTCAGACGTAAAAGCTGTATCCGCTTGCCGCCCACATGCCTGTGCAATAATTTGCACCAGTTTTTTGGATTGTACGGCTGGTTTGCCAAAAACATGCAAACCATCACGAATTTGCAGATCTTTTACATCGCACAAATAGGCATCAAGCCGCGCAAGCGCTTCTGCCTCATCCATTTCTCCGGGGCGCACGCCGCTTTCAGCCAACACACCCGTACGCACAGCTTTTTCTAAAATATCAGCACGTAGCAAAGCGCCTCGGCGGGGGTCTAGACCGTCTGCTTCAGCGTATTCATCAATCAGCCGTTCGAGTTCCTGCGCATCTACTGAAAGTTCCGCCTGCATGACAGGAGGCGTCATATGGCCGATAATAACAGCACCCAAACGCCGACGCGCAGCTGCGGCCTCACCCGGATTATTGACAATAAACGGATAAATAACCGGGACATCACCCGTCAGCACAACTGGCCCACAGGATGGAGACAACGCCACAGCCTTACCGGGCAACCATTCCAGCGTGCCGTGCGTGCCCAAATGCACCATGGCATCCAGCTTTTTTACATGTTGCAACCACAAGTAAAATGCAACGTATGCATGGCATGGAGGTGTGTCTGGATCATGATACAGCGCTTTACGGTCCGCTACTGCCCCTCTATCTGGCTGCACTGCCAGAGAAATATTGCCCAACTGGATGTAACGCTGACAAAACACGCCATCTTTTACATTAGCATCGTGTTCGGGATCACCCCATGCTGCAAAAACAGATTTTACAAAATCCGGATCTAAATATGCCAAAAACTGACGATACAGCTTTGTATCAAGAACAGGCTTTAAACTGCCACCAACAAGTGCTGCGGCAAGGGCTTTTGCATCAGGAACATTTTCTGCTCCTGTATGATAACCTGCCTTATACAAGAGCGTGAGAATGGAAGATGTAGATGCAAAACCATCTAACCCCACAGCATGCGCTATATGGGCCCCAGATTTTTCGAGCCCTGCACCTGGGTAGTCAGATAGAATAATAGATATTTTTTTGTCTGATTGCGCAATTTTCCGCAATTTAGCCCATGCAATTGCACGGCCTGCCACCAACTTTATACCCGGTTTATAAGGTTCTCTAAATGCAGGCTGTCCGGGCTGTGCATCTTTTCTGAAAGAAATTGGAAATGTTGCAATTGTGCCGTCCAGTTCTGGCAATACCACTTGCATGGCCATATCCGCCCGCGCCAGACCTCGTGGACTTTCTTGCCACAAATCCTGTGTGCACCCCGGCTGCAGAAGCTGCAAAATAGGCGCATCGGCCACATCCAATGGTGAAAAACCATTCTGGCTTCGTGCAGAAAAACACGTTGCATCCAGAACAACATCAGGTTTTACACGTTGTAGATAATAGCTTACATCATCAGAAACGTTAGGATCTTTCAAAGATGTAACATATACAATATCTACAGCACAGCCACGTTGCGCCAGTTCTTCTGCCAAACATTCCGGCCCTGCCACGTCTCCTACCAGCAAATGCGCGCGATAAAGAAGTATCACTGCTTTTATCTGCACCTGAACTGGCATGACGGTAGTAGGATAAGAACGATATACGCCCCATGCAGGCAATGCTTTAGGATGTGTCCCTTTATCTTCCTGCATCCCTGCCAGTGCAGACATAACTTCCAATGCTGCGCAGATGTTATCCGGCCCTCCTTGTTGGAAAAAACCGTTTAACCGCGCGTAATGTTCTGCGGAAATAGTGGAAAGTTCCGCCAGCCGTCCATCATCTCCGGTATGTACTGCCTGTTCCAGCACATCAGAAACAGAACTTTGTGACGTATCACCGGGTAACAAAGCCAGCGGCACGCCTGTTTCACGGCTCCATGCCGCCAGTTCTTCTGCCCCATAACGCCAGTAATCCAAACCACCCAACAGCCGCACCACAACACAGCGCGCTTTTTGCAATGTGGTTTCAATGTACAAATCGATCGACATAGGATGGCGTAATCTTGCCAGGCTTGTGACCTGCAAGGTGGGAAGCACTATGCCTTCTTCAGTTTGAGCACGTAGCAAGGCTTCTGCATGGCGCAGGGCCAGAAGATCACTTTCTGTAAAAGAAAGTACAACAAGATCAGCAGAGGGAAGATTAAGATCCTCTGCCATTTCCTGTTCATCGAGCGTCCGGTTGTCCCGCACCAAAAGATGCATAAGCCTACTCCGTCCTTAATCAGGCCGTTACCAAGGTGCCGCCAAGAGCCTTGGCTATGGATGCAGCATCCAGCCCCTTTTGCCCGATCACGACAATGCGGCCTTCTCGTTTTTCGTTAGCGGAAAGAGGACGATCAAATTCGTGCCGGAAACGCACCCCCACACCCTGCACAGCCAAACGCATAGCCTTGCCTGCTACCGCTGCAAAACCTTTCATGCGCAGTACATCATAACGGCGCGCCGTATCCTGCAAGAGCGTTAAAAACTGCTCGACGCTGTGCTGCTCAGGCACGCGCACGACAAAACTTTCAAAGTCATCATGTTCGTGTTCGCCATCCTCTGCATCATGATGAGAAGGACGCGCAGCCAAGTCTGCTTCTGCCGCTGCCCCAATCCCAAGCAATATGGCTGGATCCACCTTGCCTTCTGTGGCACGCACAATCTGAACTGGGCGTGGTGCCGTGTGGCGGATTTCATCTTCAACACGTGTCAGCGCATCTGCATCCAGCAGATCTGTCTTGTTCAACACCACAAGATCTGCGGCATTAATCTGATCTTCAAAAACTTCTGCTAATGGGTTGTCATGATCCAAGGAAGGATCTGCCGCACGCTGCTGGGCAATAGCTTCAGGATCATCTGCAAAACGGCCTGCTGCCACTGCTGGTGCATCTACTACCGTTATCACGCCATCAACTGTCATGCGGTTACGCACTGTTGGCCAACCAAAAGCCTTGAGCAATGGTTTAGGCAGTGCCAAACCAGATGTTTCAATAACCACATGTTCCGGTGGATCAGCCCGATCTAGCAGAGCTTCCATGGTTGGCAGAAAATCATCTGCTACCGTGCAGCACAAGCAACCGTTGGTCAGCTCTACAATGTCATCTTCCTTGCAGCCTTCCACTCCGCATCCGCGCAGGATTTCCCCATCAATGCCAAGGGAACCAAATTCGTTCACCACCACGGCAATACGGTGCCCTGCAGCACGCTGAAGCAGATTACGCAAAAGGGTTGTTTTACCTGCCCCTAAAAAACCAGTGATAATGGTTACAGGCACGCGAGATGCGATTGTCATGAAGGCTCCTGTTCATCATAAAGTTGTGCGGGAACACGCCCCAACACCATATTGGAAAGAGATGCCGGACGGCGCGAAGGCATGACTGTTCCCCGCGCAGACTTTGCATAGAGTTGGGCATAAGACAGCAGATCTTCTGCTTTTTCTGTACCCAGATGTCCTAATAACCATGTCCAACGCTCTGGCATAGCAATGGCTGCAGTGCATCCGCGATCGCAGGCTGCCAAACACTGAACCTGACGCAGCAGAACGGGAGCTTCCTGCCCAGTAGCTTCTGCTTCCTGCACCAAGGCCTGTAAACGTGCATATAGCTGGGCACCCGGCGGTTGATCCATAGCAGGCCCACCGCGCCGACACGTGACACACACATGCAAAACAGGACGATTCTGAGGTGATTTTTGAGAAGAATCGGGAGCTTCGGCCATGCTGTATCCCTGAAATAACCGCCATTCTCAAAGAACAGCCGCTTGACGGGGTGCAGACACCCGGCGCCTCTACCTCAGAGATAAGCAGAGGAAATATACCCTATGGTACATCTATGCCTGCCGGGCACCCCGCCAGCAGCAACGCCAGAACTTAATAATAACTAAGGCCCACCAACATGCTTACGCATACTGGCACCAATGGCAGGTTTCCTGGCTTGTACCCACATATACCCCAGCCTATAGGCCAGAACATAAAACGGCGCTCCCTACCTTCCCAGCCTGCATGCAGACCAGTGGTTGAGGCCCGAAAGCCCTTACGGAACACCATGGGTCACTTACAGTTGCGGGGGCAGCGACGGCCTTGCACCGTTCTTCCCTTTTCATCCCGTAAAGGACACCATTAGCCGGTGCACAATGCGCATAAGCGGCCTTTGCTTTCAACCCGCAGTTTTTATGACCTCACAACTTTAAGCTCTACCATCCGAAACAGGATTGAGGTTTCACGCTAATGTTCCTGTGCTTTGTAGCTTTATTTCCATTATTGACGCGCAAAACAGCTATGTTATATTCGTATGAATATACTTTATATATCAAATATTCTTTAGCTAACTAATGAGGATTCCATGACTTCTCCACGCGTTCTGCCCACACTGGATGAAACGCGTTTTTCAGACATGGCGCTTACCTTCCGTATTATGCGGTTAGCCACAGTCTGGCGCACGCAACTGGACAGGGCCTTGCGCCCCCATGGCATGACATTAGCCAGTATGCGCCCGATGGCTTATTTGATGATGATGCCCGATGGAGCCACGCAAAGTGATCTTGCAGCCGCCATGAACGTGGATTGTTCTGCACTGGTGCGTATTCTGGATTTGTTGGAAAAACAAAAGCTGATCACACGCCAACAGGATATGCAGGACCGGCGCGCCAAAAAGCTTGTGCTCACACCTGCAGGGCAAGAAAGATGTGTGCTGTTTCACACTATTTCTGCACAGCTTGAACAGACTGTCCGCCAGAACCTCACAGAAGACCAAGTGCGTAGCTTAATTCATGATCTTTCCTGCATGCTGGAAACACATCATGAACGCTAGATCCGAGCAAAGCAGTAACACACTATCTTCCTTTAACGCTGTGTTCTCCCGCTGCTTACCTGCCCTTTTTTCTGATGAAGCCCAGTGGAATGCCTTTAAGGCTACCGCAGGCTATTCTGCCCGCGTCTTTTTATGCATTGGCATTGCCGTTTTTCTGGCGTTCATGTTCCAGCTTCACTCTCCCCTCAGTGCAGCCACAACTGTTCTTATTGTGGCAAATCCAACTGTAGGGGCTATGGTTTCCAAAAGCGTATGGCGTGTTATCGGCACAGTTATTGGTGCCGTTATCAGCATTGGCATTATGGCTATATTTGTACAGTCCCCTGTTCTGTATTTTGCGGCTCTTTCTGTTTTTGTCGGAATAGCCTGCATGGTCGCCACATTCCTGCGCTTTTTTCGCGCCTATGCTGCTGTATTAACCGGTTATACAATTGTTATTATTGCCGCACCTGCTTTTGCGGACCCAGACAATATTTTTCTTTCTGCAATGGGGCGACTTTCTGCCGTAGTAACCGGTGTGGTGGTAACGGCTTGTGTATTTATGGTAACAAGCCCCCGTAAACCCAGTGCGGTGATGGAAAAACTGGGCAACGCCTTTCGTGACACCATTCTCCACGCAAAAAACTTTCATGCACAGGAAGGTATTTCTTCTCACCCAGAAGAAAATACGGAAAAAGAAAACAATCCTTCCGAAATAACAGATACTACAACCACAGGCACAGCATTCCGTAGCCTGCCGCAACCTCTTTATGATAGCCGCAGCCGCCTTCTGGCGGGTATGGCAGGATTAACACCAGCCATAGAATTTGCCGCAGCAGATGACCCCGACATGCAGGCCCGTATTTCCAACCTGCGCTTGGCACTTAACCGTTTAACCGGGCTTATTGTCAGCTATCATCCTTATTGGCTCAATCTCTCTTTGGTAGATGCGCAATCACGCCCTGTGCATCAGTATGTTGCCGAAACATTAGAGCAGATTCTGCACCTTACAGAACAACCCGGCTGGCTGGAAAACCCCGCCCCGGTTTCTGCCTGCCTGCATGAATGCCTGAAAAATCTGGAACAACTTTCACGCAACAATCCGGCACCCAGTTTGCTGGCCACATTGGATAATACGCGTGATATTTTGGTACAGATAGATCTTGCCCTATACGATCTTACAAGCCTGCGCCGCGATCGTGAATCTTCCCACACACGCCAATATCTGGAATGGCCTGTAGCCTTGCGCAATGGTGTGCGCGGCATGTTCATTGCACTTCTGGCTGGCATGCTGTGGTATGTGTTCCACTGGAGCGCAGGCCCTATGCTGATTGTGTATGTAGTCGCCGCATCAAGCCTGCTTTCAACAGCTCCCTCCGCCGGTAAAGCAAGCCCCATGATGGCAACAGGCACCATGTTGGCTGTGCCTATGGGTTTTTTATGCCATTCCCTGTTTCTGCCTCGTATAGATGGCTACCCGCTTTTATGGCTAACTCTCTGCCTGTTTCTACTACCTGGTGTATGGTTGCAATTTCACCCGCGCTACAGCATTGGTGCATTTGGATATGCAGTGTTTTTCACCATGCTGCTCTCTATTAACAACCCTATTATTTATAATGATCTCGCACTCACCAATAACTGGATAACCATGGTAGCAGCCTGCATACTTCTGGTGCTGGTTTTCCGGGTTATTCTGCCGCCAGACCATCGGTTGGATGCTGCGCGGCTGGTTTCTTCCCTTACGCGCAGCCTGCAACAACTCGCTCTTTCCCACAGTAACAAGCCCGTGCAATGGATTGCATGGGAAGGTCTCCAACTTCAAAAAATCACGCGGCTGATGATGCGTCTTTCCTTTATTCCTTCCGGAATAGACCGGCAGGGCTATACAGATGCGGCCTTTGCAACACTTTCTCTAGGTCGGCTAATTTTACGCCTGCGCTGGAATGCAGAACATACCAAGCTTGATGCGCAAGCCCACGCTGCTCTTGAAAATGCATTAAAAGCCTTTGCCCTATTGCGGCATACCCCACTGGCTACGGCAGATGCTCTGGAGCAGGCTGCTGCAATTCTCCATACAACCGCCACAGATCAGAATGGTGCCTCCCTTATGCGGGATAGAACCATCTCCTGCCTCATGCAAGCAGCGGGCATTATCCGCGCCATTCCCGGGTTTTATGGCAAATACGGCCCCATCCATCGCTCTGTGGATGAGGTTGGGGCAAATGCCTCTGTTTCTACACTTATGGAGTCTACTTCTGTGGGATGAAATAAAGAAAAAAGTTTCCTAAAATAAAAGTCATGATGATGAATTTAATTTTATCTAAATTTTCTTTTTATAGAGAACTTCTGCTCTGCCATTTACTTAATGCTTAAGTCATCACTCATAACAAGAAGTATCTGGCATGGCATATTCCGACACCTCGCCTCCGGTGACATACCGAAGAGCCAACCCAGCCCCATTAGGCTTAATGGGCTTTGGGTTAACAACCGTTCTTCTCAATTTACATAATGCAGATCTGGTACCTATGGGTTCTGTCATTCTGGCCATGGGGCTAACATTTGGGGGTGTTGCCCAAATTCTGGCGGGAATGCTGGAATATGGCAATGGCAATACCTTTGGCATGACAGCTTTTAGCGCCTACGGTGCTTTCTGGCTTTCGTTCGTGGCACTTATTGGCCTACCTCATACTGGCATTGTGGATGCCAGTAGCCCTAACCTTGTAGGAAGCTACCTACTCGCGTGGGGATTGTTCACATTTATCATGTTTATTGCCACGCTCCGTGCCTCACGGGCGCATCAGATTATTTTTCTAAGCCTGACAGTTCTATTCGCTCTCCTTGCCGCGGGTGATATGCTGGCTATGCCAGTTGTTACACAGTTTGCTGGGTATGAAGGATTGTTCTGCGGTTTTTCCGCCATCTATCTCGCTGCTGCTGAAATTCTGGAGGACGCCTTTGGATATGCAGTACTGCCGATTGGCAAACCTGCACCGGCTTCCATAGCTTTCCGAACTGCAGCCGCCTAAACACCCCAAAAACATTATGCCCCGCAGCACAAAATGCTCCGGGGCGACATGTTTGCATTACTTCTCAAAACAATTTTGAGCTTCCTGCTTATTCACTTCCGCCAAAGTTGGCGGCATCCACGCAGGCTGGTTATCTTTATCAATCAAACGTGCCCGAATTCCCTCTACAAAATCTGGCCGGGCCACCATATGGCGCACCATATTTTCCTCCAGCACAAAAGCTGCATGTAACGAGGAAGCAGCCCGTGCCTGGTACCATCCATACCATGCTACCTGCACAGAAAACGGACAAGCACGTGATAAAGCTTCAAGATCCTCTTGCGCATCTTCTGATCCGTCCGCTTTCAATTTTTCAATAACCTGCAAGATATCTGGCGCATCATAACAGGAATCCAAACTTTGCACGTCCAGACTTTCAGGCTGGGAATGAAGGCGGCTGAATACATGTTCTGCACTTTCAACGCTCAACGTTTCTCTTAAATCTATAAGAGAAGCCGATGAAACCAGAACATCTGCAAACCCCATGGCTATGGCCTCTGCTCCGTTCATGCGCCCACCGGTAACGGCACGCCGTAAACCAGAAAAACCAGGCGCACGCGCTAATAACCAGCTTCCTCCTGCATCGGGAGCCAAACCAATAGCCGTTTCCGGCATAGCCAACACAGATGCTTCCGTAACCACCCGATACCGCACATGGCCACCCAAGCCGATACCACCCCCCATAGCTACGCCATCTAAAAAGGAAACAATGGGTTTTTTGTAATCTGCCAACAACAGCATCACATCATATACGCGCTTCATCAGTTCATATGCCGCCAATGCCCCTTGGGCTTTCAGACGATCATAAATGGCGCGTAGGTCTCCCCCTGCGCAAAAGGCACGCGAGCTGCTGCTTTCCAGAAGAATGGTATGGACGGAAGGATCATGCCGCCACATTTCCAAAGCGGCTTTTACGCCGTTGGCCATACTGCTATCAACGGCATTCAACCGTTTGGGGCGGTCTAAAATAATACGTCCCAGATGCCCTTCCTGCTGCATTGTTACGCCAGATACGGCGGAAAGAATTTGCTCTGTCATTGCTTTCCTCTTTATTTCGTGCACAAACACGTACGAACCATCTTTGATTGATTTAAGGAGAGCAGATGTTGGCTCCGGAGACCAGCGCCTACCGCGATGCCATGGCCCGACTTGGCGCAGCTGTGAACATTGTTACAACAGGAACGCTGGAAAACCCCGTTGGTTTTACAGCCTCCGCAGTGTGTTCCGTAACAGATACCCCACCTACGCTCTTGGTCTGCCTGAACCGTGGAAGCCGTGCCAGACAGGCTTTTCATGAAGGTAGCGCATTATGCGTAAACGTGCTGGCATCTACCCAGCAGCATCTCTCTAACCTTTTTGCCAGCCCCAACTCCATGCAGGAGCGATTTGCCACTGGGCATTGGAGCGCCTTGGCAACAGGCGCACCTGTACTGGAAGAAGCTGTAGCCTCGTTTGACTGCAAGATCAGCCAGATTGTAGAAGTTGGCACACACAGCGTAATGTTTGGTATTGTGCAAGCGTTACGCACCCATGCAACCGCACATGGGCTTGTTTATTTTAATAGAATGTATCACGCTCTGCCCCATACTCCAGCCCTAAAGCCCTAAGGGCTTTAGGCATACAATCAAGGTGTTGAAACATGTCACAGGATTATCATGATGATTATCCAGTAAAAGGGGATGATGATTATATCCCGTTTATTACTGTCAAAGCCCTGATTATCATGCATGTTGTGCTGCTAGCAGTCGTAGCTTTATGGTCTTGGCTGGATTGGTCCTTGCCGCAGTAACAAGGGCTAGCTAGATTTTTTAGCTGCCCCGCAAGCGGCAAAACAGACTGGCGGTTATAAATACACCGCCACCTAACGCTGCAATCCAAAATGCTGTAGGGCAATTGGTGTACCAAGCCAACACCAAACCCAACCAAGCTTCCAGCAACGCAAGTAACGTTGCAATGCCCATTCCCAATAAGGATGAAAAACCCATACGCAAACTTGCTGCGGCAGGCGCAATCATAAGCGTAAATACCAGCAAAACACCTGTGATCTGGGCACATTGCGCTGTAGCTACAGCAACAATCATGAGAAAAAGAATATCAAGCAGGCGCATATTCACACCCCGCGCCTCTGCTTGCTCTGGCTGAAGCGATGCAAAAAGAAGCGGCCTTGCCACAAATGCCAGCGCTATCAAACAAGCTACGGAAAGAACACCCAGCCAGCCTAACATAGAAGACCCAATACCCAGAATATCACCAAAAAGCAGTGCTGTGGCTGAACTGGCAGAATGGGTTAGAAAATGCAGGCACAGCGCCCCAAAGCCCATGGCGACAGAAAGCACTAGTCCGATTGTTACGTCTCGGCCTACCAGCCTATCTCCCACCAGCCCTATGGCAACACCGCCACCAACAGCACCAAGCCCAAGTCCAAGCAAAGCGGGCTGACCTAACAGAAGGGCTGCAGCGGCTCCGGCAAAGCCTACGTGCGAAAGCGCATGACTGGCAAAGCTTTGCCCACGCAAGACAAGAAACCACCCCACAGGCCCACACACCAGCGCCGCCAAAAACGCTGCCAGAAAAGCGGTGCGCATAAATTCATACTCAAGCATCAAGCACTATGCCCCACGCACATACAGGACTGAAGTGATGCCCCACCACCTTCTGCCACAACAAATAATCTGTTTCCCGCCTTAATCACCTCAACCGGTGCGCCGTAAAGTGCACTGAGTGTTTGGGTTGTCATCACATCTTCCACGCGCCCCAGCACTGCCTTGCCATGCGCCATGTAAAGAACATGATCCATCAACCCCATAAGAGGGTTGATATCATGGGTAGACATGAGCACCGTTATATTCCTGTCTCGTGCCAGTGTATGAATACGTTCTGCTGTTTCACGCATACGAACAGGATCTAGGCTGGCCAAAGGCTCATCAAGCAACAAGATATGTGGGTTATCCAGCAATGCCTGCGCCAACATAAGCCGCTGCCTTTCTCCCCCGGAAAGGGAGCCTACCGGTCGCCGCGCCAGATCCTGCGCATCTACTGCGGCCAAAGCTGCATCAATATCCGCTCTAGCCTGTTTGCCGTAAAATGGCAGGCCCCATTTCCACCCCTGCTGCGCAGCGGCAACTGTGCTCCAGCCGCTAAGTTGTGCAGCCACCATAGCGCGCACCTGAGGCATATACCCTATAGGCATACGGCCCTTTTGCACCGGCTGGCCTTCTATCCATATTTGGCCAGCCGAAAGTTTTTCCAACCCCAGAAGAGTTCTAAACAGGGTTGTCTTTCCAGCCCCATTTCCACCCAAAACAGCTACAAAACTGCCTGTAGGAATTGTAAAACTGATATTATCCAGCACTGTTTTTTTCTGGCGTAACAGAGTTACGCCAGCCACTTGCACAGCAGAAGATGACATTACGGCGCAACACCAAGAAAATGCGCAACTTGCGTAAGAGTTGAACTGATCCATATTTGCCAATGGGTATCCTGCGGCATAATTTCCGCTAGCGGCAGAATAGGCACATCTGCTTTATGGGCCAGATCTATCAAACGTTTGCTGGCTGGTTCTTCCACCTGCACATTATAGGCAAGTAGCCGTAGTTTTTTTTGAGCAAGATCTTGCTCAAATGCAGCAACAGCAACAGGTGGAGGTTCAACATCATTCATGATTGCAATCTGAAAGGCATTTTCCTTCATGTCCAAACCAAGGTAACTGGCCAGCGGGGTAAATAGAGGTTCTGTTGCGGCCACAGCCATACCTTGCACATGCGGGCGTAATGCTGCGGCCTGGGCCTGTACGCTGGCAATATCAGCCCCCAACTTCCGAGCCCGCTCAGCATATGCTTTTGCGTGTGCTGGATCTGCTTGCTCGCACGCTTTTCCAAATCTTTGAGCAAAATCTGCCACAGCGTTCAAATCATACCATAAATGGGCATTCCCGCCCTCGTGCCACCCAGACCATGTATCTGCACGCACATACCGCGCCTGCGGCAAAGCAGAAGCCTGCACCAAATGATCCATCCATGCATCGTATCCCGCACCATTGGCTACAACCAACGTAGCATCTGCCACACGCCGCGCATCATCCGGTGTAGGAGCATATAAATGCGGATCAACAGCAGGTGATACAAGTATAGATGTCACGTGCATGTCTGGCTCAGCAATCTGCGCAGCCAAGTCCCCCCATGTATTTTCTGCCGCCACAACAGACAAAGGGCGCGCGGCCGCACTACCTGTGCCCATGGTTGCAAAACCAAGCACAGCCACCATGCCCAACAACATCCGGCGTGAAGTGCCTTTTGTTTTCATCAATTCCATACGCGTTATCCTACCATGCTTGAATGCAATGTAATATTATTACATTTTATCAGCTGCACGTCACCTCCTCACCCGCGCAAATTTGGTCTTCACCTCTCAGATCAGTTACGCTAAGAAATACAGAGAACGGATGATGAACATGCCCCACCCTACGTCTTCTTCCACAGCAACCTCAGCTCATGCCTTTCCTGCGCATATTGAGCATCAACTCGATAAAGCTACTGCTCTATGCACCCAACAAGGTGCGCGAATGACGGCCCAGCGCCGTGATGTGCTCGGGCTTATTCTTATGCATGCGCGTCCAGTTGGGGCATATGATCTGCTGGAAGAACTTAAAACAGCAGAACGGCGCCCCGCCCCTCCTACAGTATATCGGGCACTCGATTTTCTACTTGAACACGGCCTGATCCACCGTATTGAACGCTTGTCTGCTTTTATTCCCTGCACCAATCTGCGCCATTGTTCTCATACGCATGAGCACTCGGAAGCCTGCTTACATACGGCCCAGTTTCTCATCTGCCGCAACTGCAAAGCCGTAACAGAAATAGCGGATACAACTGTTCTGGAAACCCTGAAACACATTTGTAAAAACGAAGACTTTGTAATTCAGAGCACCTCGGTTGAAGTGGAAGGGCTATGTGCAGAGTGTGCATCAAAACGGCCCACAAAAGAGATCCCTCATCAAGGTGCATAATGGGTAATCATCACCTGTTGTCATTACAGAATACATTACCGGGGCTGCCTCTGCCTTTTGCGAAAGAAAGACAACGTACAACCAACTCAAAACCACATCATGTTCAACAGAAGCACCGAACCGACGCGAAAGAAACGCAAACGGACTTATTCTCACTTCCGCTTCTTCCACCCTTACGCACACATTTTTTGCCAGATGAGATCCGTCTGACACGCATACCTTCCTTGGCAGCCACGCACGCCAAGGAAGCAGGCAATTTTCTGTATCATATTACTGATGCCCCCGTAGCATCTCTGTTGTTACAAAACGGGCTTCCCCTAAATAAGCGGCACCCTCTTATGCTAACAGAGCAGAACGGCATTAGTGCGTGGTTGGCAAAGATATCGGAATATCTACACGGCAATGCTTCCGAAAAAGCCGTTATCCTACGGTTGCGCCGTGTTATGGTAGAAGATGCACTTGAACCTGATCTTGACCATACGGCAGAATTTGCAAGCAACTGCTATCTGCTAAGCGGCAACTTTAATCGTACGATTAGCTAAAAAGGGAACTCTATTTTCGTATGCCATCTGCATATATTCACAGATAGATCCAGAATATTTAATTAAAAAAAAGCCCACCCCGTTTTTACCGGAATGGGCTCTTTTTAAAACAACATTATTTTACTGATAAATCTCTAAACCAGATAAAATACCGTTATATTTAGGATGCCCGGGTGCGACGGGTTGTTTTAGCCTTTGTCTTCCGTGCTGCGGGTGCCTTTGCCGAAGTTTTTTCAGCCTCTGCTGCTGCCAAACGTTCATACCGTTTACGGCGACGTTCTTCCTGCACAATACGCAGCTTTTCCACGGCAGAAAGCTTCTTTTTAGCTGCGGGTTCTACAACACGCACAGTCCGCTTACGGGTTGCTGGAACTGCTGGTTTTGCAACCTTGCTGGCTGCTGTTGCTTTTGGGGTACGTGTAGCACGCACAGGTTTGGCTGCCTCAACCTTAGTAGCTGACTTTGCAGTTTTACGCGTTGATGCAGTGACCGGAGCTTTAGCAGCACGTGTTGCTTTGGTTGCACGCACCGGCTTTTCCACAACGTCTTCCGCTTTGGCTTTAGTGCGCCGCGTTGGCTTGGGAGCAACCTTGCTTTCAGCCTTAGCTGCTACTGTTTTTTTACGTGCCGTTGTTTTAGGCGCTACTGTTTTTTCTTCAGCAGGCTTACGGGCAGCAGCTTTACGCACATAAGAACGGCGTGGCTTAGGAGCTTCTGGCTCTGCTTCAAAATCAAAAAGTTCTTCTACTTCGACAACTTTTGCGCGAGATGTGCGCTTTTTGGGGGTTGCGGCGGCAACTTTACGCTTAGAAACCGTTTTACCCGCAGCAGGTTTTCGGCGGGTTCTTGTCTCACTCATTTTAACTCCCTCTCAACCTCCTTTAAAAATAAGGAGATATATAAACAAAATTTTTAAACTTCAAAACTTCTCTAACTGAAGCACATACCTACAAGAACAGGTATAGCCTTAGATTTTCATTCTACATAACAAATGCTATAGAAAATGCAAAAAAATACTTTCAGATTTAAAGATATATTTCATTCTTCTGATCTATTTACCTTAAAAATGTTCTAAATACGTTCTCAAAAATTTCATGTGCTTGTACCCTGTTGCCCAAAACAGGTAATCATCCTTATATCCTAAACGCAGACCTCTCCTTCTCACGGAACATGCTTCATGAAAATCAATGGCACCTCTTTCCGCAGTGTATGGGTTGATGAAAAAGACCTGTGGTCTATTCATATTTTCGATCAGACACGCCTTCCCTTTTCACTGGACATCCTGCGGCTTACAACTGTTCAGGATGTAGCCCATGCCATTACCAGTATGCAGGTACGTGGTGCTCCGCTTATTGGTGCTGTTGCCGCATATGGTCTGGCATTGGCATTACGCACAGACAGCAGCGATACCAGTCTTGAACAAAACGCAGCCATGCTTGCAGCAACACGCCCTACCGCCATAAATTTGCGTTGGGCGCTTGAAAGAATGCTAAATACTCTCCGGCCTATCCCACCAGAAAGCCGGATATCCGCTGCTTATGCAGAAGCCCTGCGTATTTGCAATGAAGATGCAGCCCAAAATGAAGCTATTGGCAGGCATGGCCTTAAACTTTTGCAGGATATTGCCGCCAAAAAAGAAAAAGGCCAGCGCCTGAACATTTTAACCCACTGTAATGCTGGATGGATTGCCACAGTGGATTGGGGGACAGCCTTGGCCCCTATTTACATGGCGCATGATCTGGGCCTGAACGTGCATGTGTGGGTAGATGAAACACGCCCACGCAACCAGGGCGCTGCCCTTACTGCATGGGAACTCGGCAGCCACGGTGTTCCGCATACTGTTATTACAGATAATGCAGGAGGCCATATGATGCAGCATGGCCAAGTTGATATTGTTATTGTTGGAACAGACCGCGTAACACGCAATGGAGATGTTGCGAACAAAATAGGCACTTATCTGAAAGCTCTAGCTGCGCAGGACAATAAAATACCATTCTGGGTTGCATTACCTTCTACAACCATAGATTGGCGTATTGCCGATGGTATCCGTGATATTCCTATTGAAGAACGTGCAGCATCCGAAGTTACGCACGTGCAGGGGCGTATGACAGACGGAAAAATAGGTTCCGTGCAAATCACTCCAGATCATAGCCCTGCAGCTAACCCCGCCTTTGATGTCACACCCTCCAGACTTGTAACTGGGCTGATTACAGAAAAAGGCTGCTGCCCTGCTACAGAAAGCGGTCTCCTCGGCCTGTTCCCCAACCATACGTAAAGACCATTCTGCATACCGCTATGTTGCATGGCGGTATGCAGCCTCCATGACTTGACGCTAAGAGTAACTATTGAATAAGCGAAACCATGTGCATGCCTTGCAAAAGGCACAATGCTTCATGGATTTTCCAGAAAGGGCTACCATGTCAGAAACCATTGAAACACCAACAACGCAGTTTCTGACTGCTCATGGCGTTGCCTTTACCCTGCATGATTATGATTATGTATCAGACCCCGGAAAAATTGGCCTACATGCCGCTGCTGGTATTGGTATCGACCAAAACAAGGTTTTTAAAACCCTAATGGTTGAAATTGATAAAAAGCAGATTGTTTGCGTGGCCATTCCTGTTCATAAAAAAATGGATCTGAAAAAAGTAGCCACCCTGTTTGGGGGACGCAACGCGCGTATGCTGGGTGCAGAAAAAGCCGAAGCCCTAACTGGGTTTAAGGTGGGGGGTATCAGCCCCTTTGGCGCACGCACGCAAGTACCGGTTGTATTGGACGAAAGTGTTCTCAAACTGGATACACTCTATATTAATGGCGGCGGCAGAGGTTTGGTGGTGGCACTTAAACCGGCAGACGCCATCCAGTGCGTCAATGCCCGCATGGCAGATGTAACCGTGCCTGACGCCTGATAACACAGGCGCAAAAAAGAAACAGACGCCGCACAAAAACACAAACCCTCTTCCACCCAGAACAACAGGCGCTTATTGCTATATCATTCAGACTTCCGACCAATGGTTGTCTCGCGCTCCGGATCTGCCGGAGAGTTGTTCTGGTATGGAGACGAGATTGTCACGCAAGCTTACCGTTGCCCTGCTGGCCCCTTTGTGTCTGGCAGCATGTGCCACTCAGCAACCACAGCCAGGTGCACGCCCCACCCCAAGCGCTGCTTCCAGCACCAACGCTTGGAACACAGCCAGTGGTGGCTACGGCTATGGTGGCCATGTGCCGGATTTTGCCACCCGCAATTTTGAGCCCTTTAACCGGCAGGATGTTGTTGGAATTGCCATGCGTGAATGGCGCCTGTTTGGAAGCCCGGTGAATGATGATGACCCGGAACAGCGCCCAGAACCACAAGTGGCCTCTGTTAAGCCAGAACGCGCGCCCGGCCTGTGGGAACGCGTAGGAGAATACTGGTGGATTGGTATGGACCCGGACATGACCGAAACATCATGGACCGGTAAACACGATGCCAACGGCCGACTAACCGACTTTGTGCATGATGGATCTTATGCGTGGTCCGCTGCTTTTATTTCCTACGTTATGCGCGTAGCCGGGGCCAACAGCCGTTTCCCCTATTCTCCCAATCATTCTACTTACATCAACGCAGCAGCTTCTGGGCAATCTCCCATTTTGCGGGCGCAAGACCCTGCAAATTACACCCCAAAACCCGGTGATCTGATCTGCGTTGCACGTGGCCGTAGCAAAGACACTATCCGATTTACCAGCCTACCAACATCTTACGGGTTTCCTGCCCATTGCGGCTTTGTTGTAGCAGTTGGCCAGAATGGGCAGCCTTTTGGTCGGCAGATCAGCATTATCGGCGGCAATATTGATGATGCCGTGGCCCTGACACATGTACCAACAGACACCCAAGGGCGCCTCACCTCCCCCGATGGTCAGAGCTATGATTCACGCTATCCGTGGGCGGCGGTGCTGGAAGTGCTGTACGATGCTGAACAGGAACCAACAGCTGGCCAATAAAAAAAACTGCACAAGCTGCCATGTTCCATCTGTTTGCCCTTGGGGCAGAATTTTCAGGTGGGGCATGATAGTCTGATCAACGCATTATAACGTGACAGCATAAGGTGTAACCAAATGACTGAAAATGCCGTTTCCACCCCTCATCCCGGCTGGACCACACTTTCTGCCGACATGCCGGGTGCTGTGGGCGGAACCCCACTGGTACGCCTGCGCAAAGCGTCTGAAGCCACGGGGTGTGATATTTACGGCAAGGCCGAATTCATGAATCCGGGCGGTTCCGTCAAGGATCGTGCAGCGCTGGCTATTATTGAAGATGCAGAACGCCGTGGCGTGCTAAAACCCGGAGGCACCATTGTTGAAGGTACGGCAGGCAACACAGGCATCGGCCTCACACTGGTTGCCAATGCGCGCGGGTATAAATGCGTTATTGTCATGCCCGAAACTCAGAGTCAGGAAAAAATCGGCTTCCTACGCATGATTGGGGCAGACCTTCGCCTTGTACCAGCCAAGCCTTACCGTGATCCGGGCAATTATGTACACGTTTCACGCCGTCTTTCCGAAGAAAACGGATGGGTGTGGGCCAACCAGTTTGACAACATTGCCAACCGTGAAGGCCACCGCGCCACCACCGCGCCAGAAATCTGGCAGCAGATGGGCGGCAAGGTAGATGCCTTTACCTGCGCTTGCGGCACAGGCGGCACGCTGGCTGGCATAGCCTTGGGCCTGCACGATGCAGCCAAACGCGATGGCGTAGCTGCCCCCCGTATTGTGCTGGCAGACCCAGAAGGTTCTGGCCTGTATGGCTGGGTGAAAAGCAATGACCTATCTGTTTCTGGTTCTTCCATTACAGAAGGCATTGGCCAGTCCCGTGTAACGGGCAATCTGGAAGGCGCACCTATTGATGATGCCGAGCGGATTCCAGACCCGGAAGCCCTGGACATTATTTATAGCCTGCTAGGTGAAGAAGGCCTTTCCGTTGGTGGATCTTCTGGCATTAACGTGGCTTCTGCAATCCGCACCGCACGCAAACTTGGCCCGGGGCATCGGATTGTCACCATTCTTTGCGATGGTGGTGCCCGTTATGAATCCAAACTGTTCAACCCTGAATTTTTGCGAGCAAAAAATTTGCCAATCGCACCTTGGTTGAACAAGTAAGATATTTGACAAGGAACCAATAAAAAAGGCCGGGGGCTTTACATCCACCCGGCCTTTTTTACGATGGGAAACTTATTCCCACTCGATTGTAAATTATACAACATTTCACTTTAAATACAACATCTTATGGTATGGTCTGATATTAGATGCCATGACTGATACCATGTTAAGCGCTGCCTCATATTTATCTGATGGCCCTAAATAGCTTTTTCAGATAGGTGCTTCCGCCCTCTTCCATGAATAACACATGACGCCGCTCCAACTCGTCCTTCTTGGTAGGATCGCCCACGTTGAGCAGATCGGCGAACTTCGTCGGTGACAGGACGAAGGCATTCAAGATCAGCGGCGGTTCGCCTACCTTGGCCTGCCCGGACAGCGTCGCCTCCAAAGTCTTTACTTCCTTATACAGCCCAAGCTTGGGGTTCGACAGATCAAGGTTGCGCAGCCCCTTCGGATCGACGAAGGTCAGCCACTGCTTTCCGTTGGTGTCGTCCACCAGCCACAGAAGGAAGTCGGGATAGAAGTTGCCCGCTAGCGCGAAACCCAAGCCTTTCTCTTCCCGATCAGCGTTGCGTAGTAGGTAAAGGCTGCGCGCGCCTATGGCAGCCTTGCCTTCCACTGATTTGTAGAAGGCTTCCAAATCGCGAACAAACTGCCATTCGCTCGGCGCGTCAAAAGCCAGCGGACGCAGCTTCAGAGGCACTGCATCCTTGTCCTCCAATGCCAACAGCGGGTAGTACAAATGCCGGGCGAAGCTGATGGCCACCATGTGCGGCGCGTTCCATTGGCTAGCCTCGCCGATCTTGCCGTCCGCCACCAGCTTCTTCAGCACTTCCAGCTTCGCCTGATATTCCAGACCGTCGTCACTGTTCTCAATCTCGAACTGGTACAGCTTGAGCATCGACCCGTGATCTTCATCGATGTGGATAATGTTGTAGAACTGGCCTTCGTAGCCCGTCTTCAGGGCCTTATAGAATCGGTCGGTGTAGTCCGTCAGCAGTCGAAGCAGAATGTCTTCCTGCTTGCGGATGTCGGCGAACGTCGTCACGTTCAGTTCCGCCGCCGGGATGAACAGCGTGTACCAATTCTGGGTGCCTGCACAGAAGTCAATCAGCTTCTGCCGTTCCAACCGCAGGTTGCTCCAACTGCGCTGCAACTTGTAATCCTGCAACGCCAGATAGATGCGATCCCAATTGAAAGCCAGGAACAGCGTCTGATTCAGCTTGCCCTTGTTGCGCGCTTCCGTCGTGGAGGTTGTACCCTTGTTCTTGCTGGACAGCGCTTCGACACGCGGGTACAGGTCGAGTACCACATGGGGGGGCTTGATCTTGCCTTGGAACTGCCTGGGTATTTCGTATAGCCACGGAAAGTGCGTGCGCTTGAACCCAAGTTTCTGGTTGTCCTTGTAGCCATCCTTCAGCGCTAAGGTCTTGAGTTTGCCTTTGGGCAAGTTGGCCCGCGTTGGGAAGTCCAGCTTCAGCACTTCGTCACTGGGCGTGATGCCTTCCTCGCGCAGGTAGTCTTTGAACGCGGCCATGTAGCTGGCGCGCACACCGAAGATGTTCAGTGCCTCCAGCTTATCCAGATGCACGCCCTTGGGCCGGTCCTGCGGCAAGGTGCGCTTGAGCGAGAAGCCCTTGCCTTTGAGGCGCACTCCTCGCCCGAACAACTGGATGATCTGCGAGCCTTCACCCTTCCCCATGTTCAGCAGCCCCATCGTGGACACGCGCCAACTGCTCCAGCCTTCCGTGAATTTGCGCGAGCCGATCAGCACGTTGAGGCGGCTGTCCTTGTTGTTCAGCGTGCCGAACAGCGCACCGCCGAAGTCATCGCGTTCGCTGTCGAAAGCCTCGACGTCCTCCGCCATCCCGAAGAAGCCCGCGTCGTCGCCGATGTTGATGAGGCCGAAGGGTTCGGCATCGCCCACGCGCAACGCCAGCTCACCTTTGCTGCTCTTGATGTTGACGAGTTTCAAGCGCTGACGGGCCGAGGCATTGAACACGCGCAGCAGGATGTCGGCGTACAGCTCATCCACGCGACCGCCGAAGCCCATCAGGGGCGTGAAGCGCCCGCTGAAGATGTTGTTGCCCTTGGCGTCCAGAATCTGCGCCTTGTCCGCAATCAGGTCGGCCAGCCAAGTCTTGATCTGCGCGTCGCTGTTCAGGAAATCGGCGAGGAAGTTCACCACCTCCAGAATGTCCGACTCCTCGCCTGACACCGTGTTGCCCACGAACACCCACAGCGGCTTTTCGATGTTGAAGTCGGCAAGCGCCGTGCGGTGCGTGCTCCACAGCCAGAGCTGCTGGTAGTAGGCCAGCAGACAGGCGGTGAAGTACTTGCGCGCGTTGTCTGCATGCTCATAGGCCTCGCCGCTCATGTTGAGGATCAGCGACTCCTTGCCGTAGCCGTCCTCATAGAAGAACTTGTACGAGTAATCGAACAGGATGCACTTGGCGTAAATCTCGCGCGTAGCAGTGATGCGCGCACGGCGCTTGTCATCCAAGGTCAGCGCAAGTTGCGCCTTCTGCCCGTCGTCCAGACTGCGCAGACTGGTGGTGTTGAATAGCATCTTGGCGCGCTTCTTCTGGATGTCTTCTTCCGCCGCTGCCACGGTCATGCCCTTGGCCACCGCCTGCCCAAAGGTGGCCGAGTACTCGAAGGCAAAACCACCGCGCACCAGCGCATCGCGTCGAGCCATCCACGCACCCGCCGCCGTGCCAGTGCCGCGATGCCCTTCATCCACCAGCACCAGGTTGTTGCCCTCGAAGGCATCCACGGCGACGGTCTTGTCGCCCATCTCATCGCCCAGCTTGTTGATGTCGATGATTTCGATTGTGCCGCGCGGCGGCGTCTGAGCCTTGTTGAAGAACTGCGAGAAGCCGAAGCCCGATAGCTCCAGCTCCTCTAGGTGCTGACGGCTCAAGCCTTCATTGGGTGTAAGCAGGATGATCTTGTCGGGATAGCTGCCGCTGCGCCCAGCCTGGAAATAGTGCAGGTACTGGTGAATATTGACGTGCAACAGTAGGGTCTTGCCGCTGCCGGTGGCATTCCAGAAGGCGATCTTGTTCAGATCATCCGCCTCGAAATCGCGGAACGGTTCCGCACCCGTCTCGGCGCGGTAGCGCGTCATTTCCTCGTTCAGACCGTCGAGCAAGTCCTGGCGGTGGTTGAAGTACCAGTCCAGATACAGCTCGGTGAACAGCAGCGAGAGGTACTGGAAGTACTTCATCTGCAACTCATGGCCTTCCAGCTTGTTGCGCTGAGCGGTGATGGCCCGCCAGTGGGCGACGACGTTCAAGTCATAGCGTCGCAGGTCGGCCTCGGGCACCTTGTTGGGGTCGAACAAGCCTCGGATCAGTTCGTGGAAGAACTTGGTCTGGCCGTCCTCGTCGATGCCCTCGAAGCG
Organism: Acetobacter sp. DmW_125128; assembly: GCF_008704325.1. Taxonomy (NCBI): domain Bacteria; kingdom Pseudomonadati; phylum Pseudomonadota; class Alphaproteobacteria; order Acetobacterales; family Acetobacteraceae; genus Acetobacter; species Acetobacter sp. DmW_125128. The sequence goes on from NZ_VHOP01000006.1 coordinate 53,188, forward strand.
GTCATCGCCCACGCGCATCTTCAGCGCCGCCAGCGTGCCGCCCTGAAAGAAACGAAGCACCCAGCGGTTGAGCACCAATTCCTGATGGAAGCTGCGCTTCTTGCCGCCGCGACTGGAACCGGCTGCGCCGCTTGCGCCCGAACCGACGGCAGGAGTCTTGCGTGGTCGCGCCATCAGATGTCCTCCACCGAGAACATGCGCTCCAGAAACTCCGGCTCGATCTGGCGCAGCTTGAGCACGCGGGTGGCACCGCCTTCCTCGGCCGTCTGCGTCAGCACGGTGGGGATGTTGTGGTCGCCGTTGATGTAGACCACGTCAAACTCGTTGTCCGCCGGGTTGATGGCCAGCTTGTCGCAGAGCTTGCTGACGCCTTCGTAGTCCAGCACATCACAATCGCGCCACAGCACGAGGCAGGTTTCACTCGGACTCGCTCCATGACTCGGCAGCGTGCCGGTGACGGTGACAAAGCCGCGCTGCGGCTGGGCGTCAATGTGCTTGACTCGCAGGCCGATCAGGAAATTGAAGGTTTCGACCAGATCGATCTTGCGCGGCTCGAACGCGCCCGCCGAATCCACGGCCACGTTGAGGGTGTAGTCGAAGGGCTTCCTGAAATCCTCTACCGACAGCAGCGAGCCACGGCTCTCCACGTCCAGCTGGTAGTTGAGCAGGTAGTCGTCCTTGGCCTGCTGTGGCAGTGTGTTTAGCAGATTGCCCTGAGCAGACGTACGGCGCAGTTGGAGGTTGTTCAGAGTATCTTCGTAGCTTTCGAGATACAGCACCTTGAAGGTATGCGATATACCGTTGTTAGTTGTGGACGGTCGACCATCTTTCCACGTTGGGCAGTAGACAACCTTCTGAATACGAGGCTTTATCACGGCATCAAAATAGTCTCCCTGTTCAACAAGGAGATACTTCCTTGACCCAGAATCCTTTCTATTCATATTGATCAGTGCGTGCCCGGTTGTTCCTGAGCCTGCAAAGTAATCAACTACGTAGGCACCTTTTTTGGACGCACAGTTGATATACAACGCATCCTCTACTGCATTAATGCTCTTTGGAAATGAAAATCCTGCGCCTTCACCAAAAAGAGCCTTAAGCAGCTTAGTTCCATGCGAAGAGGCATCGTATTTTGGATTCACCCAGACGCTTTTCGGTCTTGTTCCATCTTTTATACGATCAATAATCTGAACTTTCCATTCTCCCCTGCGATTGGTTGAGAAATTTATCTCTCCCTTCTCCAGATGCTCTAAAAAGGACGGAGGAGTTTTTCTCCAAACTCGATGATTGCCTTCGCTGTCAATCGGTAGGATTTTTTCGGCCCCCTCAAACTCCTCGAGTCGAGCCTCTTTGGTTTCGGGATTGAAGAAAATTGGGTAGTAGGAGTTTGGCCTCTCTTGCGGTGTTGAGTAACCGCCAGTCCTCAGGAAGTCTCTCCATTTGAAGTTTCCCTCGCCGTCTCCTAGACTGTACTGGGCTGCCTGCTCCTCAGATAACGGAAAAAAGTTGATATCTGCATCAACAGCGTTTTTGGCGTAGAACAACAAATATTCATGACTTGTTGCTAGGTATTTGTCGTTTGTCCGACCCGATGGCTTAATTTCTACCACAAGATTGCCCAGCCGATTTTCGGGCTGAAAAACGGCGTCAAGCAGCCCTTCAAGATAGGGGAGTTCAAAGTCATCAATTGCACAACTCATGACCCCAGATTCTTTCAAAATATTAAGGGCAGGAGCGATGCGGTTTTGAATCATCGACAGCCACGATGATTCCTTATACTGATTCTTGTAGATAAAACTATTCTCAGAGGTGTTGTAAGGAGGATCAAGATAGATGTAGTCCACCGCACCCTTGAATCTCTGTGAAATAAGCTGGATTGCCTGAAAGTTATCGCCCTTAATCAAAATGCCATCGGTGCATGAATCTAGATCATCAATTAATGCAATGATTTGGGCAAGAAACTCCTTGTCAAACAATGAGGTGTCAACCGATAGATGCGGGTTCGCTTTGATGAATGCAATGGCGTCAGGCAGGACGCGTGACGCAAAATCTTTGTTTGCATCCTTGAGTAACTTTAGGCTTGCCCACTGATCCCACTGCCTTTGATTGGCGGCAATAGTCGGGTAAAGAAACTCAGGCACCCGATCCAGCGTGATGCAGTAATGGCTGGACACCACGAACTTCTTTTTCAGCCACAACTTCTTTTGAAAGTCTTCCAACTGGGCCAAGAAGGTGATCAGTTCCAGCGCGATGCTGCGCAGGCACTGGATCATCCGAAGGTTCTTCTCGATGTCGGCGAACGCGCCCGCGTTCTGCACGTCATCCAGATGCATGACTTCGTTCTTGACGTAGAAGTCCAGCTCGCGCCGCAGGAAACCACCCAGATCCTTGTGGATGAAGTAGTCCGCCGTGTTTTTGGTGGTGTAGTCGCTCAGGTGCTTTTCCAGCAGGGTGCGCTGCGGGTTCTTCTCGGTCGGCGCACGGTTGCCCAAGGCCAGCCAGCGGGCCTTGACGGCGGCGTCTGCCAGTACGGCCGCTACGGCTTTGGTGACCAGCGCGTCCTGCTTGGTGCCCTTGGGCTGGGCGGAGTACTCGAAGCGGACGATCAGTTCCCGCTTGCCGTCTTTGCCCGCCACTTCCTCCACGGGCACCAGTTCTTTTTCGTATTCGTCGCCGTTTTCATCCATACGGGTGACGGTCTTCGCCGCCACCAGGGCAAAGCGACGTTCCTTGTCGTTGTCCTTGCGGTTGTCCTTGGCGGTGTCGGCGGCGGCAAGGCGGAAATGCACCGTGCGGCCGTCTTCGAGCTTGAAGCTGTAGTTGCTGAAGTTCTCGCCGCTCTTGGTGTAGTACTGATCCTTGTTGGCCCAGTGCAGCATCACCTCTTCGCCCGCATAGGGGATGGCGTAGGTGTCGCCCTTGTAGCGGCGCTGGCTGATGAAGTCGCCTTGCTCGTAGTAGCGGGAGAAGAAAGCCAGCAGGTGCGAGAACACGGCGTTCTCGTGTTCGCTGCTGCCTGCGGTGGCCTCCTTTAGCTTGGTGCGCAGTTCCTGCACCTTGGGCACGGCATCGGGGCTGACGCCCAAGGCTTGGGCGTTCTTTTCGGCCTCTTGCAGTTCAGCCTGCAATTGCTGCGCGCTGGCGGCGCTGCCCGCCGAAAGCGCCTCCTGCACCTTCTCGGCCAGCCGGTTTTGCAGGTAGTCGTTGATCTCGCCTGCACGGGCGTTGAGGATGCGGTAGATACCAAAGTCGAGTTCCGGGCGGTCGATCTGGAAGATCTCGCGCAGCTTGGCGACGAGCTCCTGGAATTTGGGGTTCTGTTTGTTGGTCATGGCTTGCCCTGGTCTTGGGATACTTGAATCGGGTCAGAGCACCTGCCAGCGCACGCTGAACAGGGTCTCGTTGTTTGTCTTTTCCTGCAGGCGCTGCTGGAGCGAGGCAATCAGCTCGTCGCGCTTGGCGATGATCTCGTCCTCGACGGCGAAGATTTCCTGCCGCAGGCGGCGCTGCTTGCGTTCCAGCTCCGACAGTTCGCGCTGGATACCCTCCTGCTCCTGCAAGGTGGCGGCCTTGCGGGCGTCGCGCTTCAACTGGGCGATGCGCGCCTTGGTGTTCTTCAGGGCTTCCTCTGCGGCCAGCAGCTTGTCGTCGGCCCAGCGTTCCAGCTTGTCGCGCTCTTCATTGAATAGGCGCTGGTTGGCTTCCAGTACCTGGGCAATGGTGGCGGCAACCGCGCGCTGGCTGTTGGCCAGCAGGGCATCGGGCACAGGGTTGTTAAAAGGAGTGGGCTTGCCTGCTGCTGGAATGGCCATCAGCTTTTCGCAGGTTTCCTGATCCAGCACCTGACCATCGTCGGTGAGGCCGGAGAACAGCAATGCCTCGGTAGTCTCGAAGGCGCTGACTTCCAGCCGGGCCAGCGTGAGCCAACCGGATTTGCCGCGTAGTTTCTCGACGACGGAAACGCGCGCACCGTGTTTGCCGTAGTCGAGCTTCAAGGTGGCAACGGGCGTGGCTGCGTTCAGGCCGGCCTCGATACTCCATTCCCCCAGCGGGTGGCTGAGGCGGTAGGCGTGCGCCAGCATGTCCGGCTGCGCCGCGCCACGAATGAGCTGGTAGCGGCCCATCGGTACGGGAGGAGCGATGCCAGTTGGCGGTGCGCTCAGAGAGAAGGCGTAGGACTGCTCGTCGAAGCGCGCGCGGCCGTCCAATGCAAAGCAGGTGACACCCCAGAACCAGCGCCCCAGCTTGTCGAGCCGCGCTTCGGCGTCTTGAAGACGCAGTTTGAGGCGGTCGTGAACGCCTTCGTCGAAGTTCTCCAGCAGTTGGGACTGGGTGTCTTTGATACGGTCGGCTATTGACTCTTCCAGCTCCGATTGCAGGGCATTGAAGGCGGCTTCGATCTGCTCGGGCTGGCGACAAGTGTCGTAGATCTGGAGGATGCGTTTCTCGAAATCGAGGCCGCCTTCAATGCGGCCCAGCACTTCATCGCTCACACCAAACACGCCGGAGAATAGGTTGAATTTCTCGGTGAGCAGTTCCAGCACGCGCTGGTCAGCCTGGTTGCGGGTGTTGAGGAAGTTGATAACCACCACGTCGAAACGCTGACCGTAGCGATGACATCGGCCAATGCGCTGCTCGACGCGCTGCGGGTTCCACGGCAAGTCGTAGTTGATGATCAGCGCACAGAACTGCAGGTTGATACCTTCGGCAGCCGCCTCAGTGGCAATCATGATTTCCGCTCCGGTGCCGTCGTCTTTGCGGAAGTGGTCGATCAGCGCAGTGCGACGATCCACCTGCGGCGAGCTGGTAACGCGATCCGTGCCTTTGTAATCCTCCATCCAGCGCTGATAGATGGCAATGGAGTCATCGTGGTTGTTGGTGCCGCTGAACAGCACCAGCTTGCTCGCGTAGCCATTAGCTGAGAGGAAACGGTACAGGTACTCCTGCGTACGCTTGGACTCTGTGAAGATAATGGCCTTGCGTGGCGCACGTAGCTCGGCCATCTTGCCGAAACCTAGGTTGAGCGCCTTGAGTAAAGCCTGCGCCTTGGTGTCGGTTTGCAACGCCTGTGCGGCATCGACGAACGCGGTCAACTCCTCGATCTCGGCGGTGATGGCAGCACAGGTGGCATGGGCATCTTTTGCAGCGCCAGGCTTGTCGTCTTTGCCTGGCTTGGTCGTAAATGTTTCAGGGGCTTCGTTAGCCTCGCTGGCTTCCTCTTCTAGGTAGTCCTGCTTCAGGTCGTCCTCGGCAATCAGTGTTTCTACCAGCTGGCTACCATCGTCTTCCGCTTTTTCGACTGTGAGCAAACCCTGCAGGCGTTCGCGGATAGTGGCCAACGTGGCAGCAACGGCGTGCGAACTGGACGCCAGCAACTTGCGCAATATTAGGCCCGTGAGATGGCGCTGTTGTTTTGGCAGAACGTAGGAGTCTTCCTTTTGCAGAAAGGCCGAGATGCGCTCGTAGAGTGCTTGTTCGGCATCGGTGGGGTTAAAAGGCTGGGTGAACGCTCTACGTTCGGTGTAACTGATGTACTCCAGCACATCGTGGCGCAGTGTGCGTTTAGCAAAGCTGCCAAGTCGCTCGCGAAGTTCGTCCAAACCTGTCCCGCTGCTCATGAACTGCTTACGGAAGGCAGTTTCGTCGCCGAACAGGTGCTCGTCGATCAACGTGGACAGTCCGTACAGCTCCATCAGGGAGTTCTGCAACGGTGTGGCAGTAAGCAGTAACTTCTTGCGGCCTTGCAGTGCGCGCTTGAGTGCCTGCCCGGTACGGTTGCTGGCGCGGTGCGCATTACGCAGTTTGTGCGCTTCGTCGATCACCACCACATCCCAAGGCACGGCACGCAGCTCAGCTTCCAGCTTGGCTGCAAACTGGTAGGACATGATCAAGACCGCCTGACCGACAAGCCGTTGCATGGTCGACAGCATGTCGCCAGCACATTGCGTGCGCAGCGAAACGGCATCCACCACGATAGTAGGTACCGCGAACTTGTCGTGCAGTTCCTGCGCCCATTGCTTGCGCAGGCTGGCTGGGCAAATAACCAACAGTCGACGGCGGCGCTCAGCCCAGTACTGGCAGACGACCAGAGAGGCCTCGATGGTTTTGCCAAGCCCCACCTCGTCAGCCAGCAGCACTCCTTCCTGCAAAGGGTTCCGTAGGGCGAACAGCGCCGCCTCGATCTGATGCGGATTGAGGTCGACGCTGGCATCAAACAACGATTGGGAGAGACGATCTACGCCCCCTGCAGCGTGTCGCCGCGTCAGCTCGTGGGCATAATACTTAGCGTGATAGGCCGAATACAAGATCAATCGCCCCGACCACGAGGAGCAATCACACCTACATGCTTGTAAAGCGTGGTGCGCGACACGCCGTAACGTCTTGCCACGTCAGCAACCTGAATGTCCGGATCGCGCAGAAGCGCCTTGATCTCGCGCACCTGCATTTCCCCCAACTTCGGTTTACGGCCGCCTAAACGGCCTCTGGCACGTGCTGCGGCAAGCCCGACGTGGGTGCGCTCACGGATCAGACTGCGCTCAAACTCCGCAAGGGCCGCGAAGACATGGAAGACCAACTTGCCCGCAGCGCTGTTCGTTTCGATTTTCTCGCTTAAGCTCTCAAAACCAATTCCCAAACGTTCCAGCTCGGCCACGATCTGTACAAGGTCAGGCAAGCTACGCCCAAGGCGATCCAACCGCCACACCACCAGCGTATCGCCACTGCGCAGAGCCTTCCGGCATTGCTCCAACTCTAGGCGCGCAGCACTCTTGCCACTCGCCGCCTCCTCATAGATGACATGGCAACCAGCCTGCTGAAGCGCATCACGCTGCAGGTCTAAATGCTGATCCTCCGTAGAAACCCGCGCGTAACCGATCCGCTGATTCATTGACACAACCGCGACATTGAAAAATTTACGGGAATATTAACGGAATGATTATAGTTGCGATAGCCCAGCTTACGATTTTTTAGCATGTCTAGAAAACTACCGTTTTCTGGACACTCTATCTCTTACCTCATAAACTCCACACCAAAACGAGCCATCAGTCACAGATAGCTTTCTCCATAGTTACAATCAGGCTCGAAAGCTCGCCTTGCTTAGCCAAAATCGTATCGAGCGCGGCCCTCACGTCGCTCTCTGAAACACCCTGACAGGGCGCGTCCACAAGCCACAATTTCAAGAGACCACCCAGCCGCCCTAAGTCACCCCGCAACCGCCCAACCGCGTAGAGGGTTTCAAGGTCGATCTTGCTTGGCGGTTCATATCCAAGAGCCAGCTTCCGAAGCAGGGCAGAAACAGGAAGCCGCACCTTCCGGGCGGTCTCCTTGATTGCCGCCCTTTCTAAGCCAAAAACACGAACCTTCAGCGGGGCACCCACGGATCGTGGCCCCTTATCCTTGCGCCGTCTTGGCATAGATTTGGCCGCCGCTGCTGTCATGACTTGCCTCTATCCAACGTTGAGCCAAAGGCGAATAAGTGCGTTGCCCGGTACCGGGCAACCTATTTTGCTTTCAAACATCACGCGACAATATGCAATTATATGCGAATGCACCCCCGGTCTCACGATCAGGAAGATTTTCGCATATATTCGCCTATAATTGCACATATTGGATTATATTCGCACGCTAATAGGAAGGCTATGCCTTGGAAGTGGTTACAATGCCGCCAAATAAGAAGGGGATGGCTCGCGTGATGTTTCTTGCCCTGAAATCCGTCATCGCAGAAGAGTTGGAGCAAGGTTACAACAGTTCAGATATCTTCCAAAAACATCACGATGCTCTTCAGATGAGCTACAGTCAGTTCACTCGACACGTCAGGAAATTTATTTTGGGGCTCTCCTCACAGATATCCCAAAAAGAGCTGCCCTCTGCTCCTTCCACCGCCTTCGAGAAACAGAGCCCAAAGGCATCTCCGAAACGTCACGTCTTCAGCCCAAGGCCGCTAAACCTCAATCCGAGCCCTGATCCTGATCGTATTGCCTACTGGCGGTCTCCCGCAGACGATCCAGAGAAACAATGAATTGCGTGCCGTTTAAACGCTACGATCAAAGTGTTTAAACACCCTCAGCTCTCGACTACATCCTATACTGCGGAACGTTGCTGTAGACATATCCCCAGCTGGAAGAGCCCCTCAGACGTTAAAAGAATATATTTAAGTTAAAACGCGCGCGCGTGTTACGGGTTAGAAAAACATATCAATTCCAATATGTTATATACCATTCGTGTGGGTGAAAGTACGTGTCGGGGCGTGTGTAAAGGTACATGCTAATCCACAGGGAAACGTGGGTGAAGGTACGTGTCATTCCACAAAGCTGTCACCACTTATCAACAGGGCATTTTGGGAGGATCAGGCCTTCAATATCGCGCTGCTGCTGATGAAATGAGCGCCCCGTTCAGCGACAGATTGCGGGCAGCTGCTTTTTAGCGATCTTCTCTATTGGCGAAGAAAGTTACGTGGTCACGCTCTGTATCGAGCGATATCTGATAATCAGGTAGCAGATTGATAACAGACAGTTCCTTTATCTGCCGTCGAAACTCTCTCAACGTCGCGGTACTGCCGCTTTTCGCGTACAGGACCGTCACAGACACGCGCCATTTTGGCTGAAGACCACAATGTTTACGGGCAAGTTCATATATGCGCCGCTCAAGCGGCTTGCGGAGTTTGAAATAATCCCGTGACAGGGTCAGAACCCGCATGGTCGCAACAGAACGGAATAGCCAGTGTGGCAAATCCACCTCGATGGCTGTCACACGATCATCTGTTGAAGATTTTTCTACAATCCGCCATGAATCGATTAGTCCAAAGCCACGTCGCTCACGCAGTCCGTTCGTCTCAATGTTAGTCTCGATGCCAGTCCCTCTCAGCCTTGCCAGCATACCGACTATACGACGGTAACCTACACCCCCTGTTGAGCGGTTTGTACTACGGAGAAAATCATAGGCCGTAAAACGCACTGTAGGTGTTATGGGGCGCCCACGGTTCTTGGCCTCCACCAACTGACTGATGCAATAAATCCATAGGTCCTTGTCATGTATGGTAGCACAACCATCTGACCCGGGCTTCACGGTCACCACGAGACCATTACGCTCATAGGTTCTCACACGCCTATCACCCGCTTTTAACGCAAACAGTGGATGCTCCATGCTAACCGCGTCACCCTTTGGTGCAGCGGCCAGAATGTCCGCAACGAAATAACCCTCCCGATAGCAGCGTTCTGCCGGGGCACATTTTGATGCCTTGCCGACGGCGTGCTGTTCCCAGAAAATTGGAGACACAGGCGTTACAAATAAGCTTTGAAATTCAGAAGCGCATACCAGGACGCTGCGCCTGAGCACCCTGTGCCTTGCGCGTCTCAATCCACTCTATGACCTCTTCGAGATCCCACGCCACGTTTCTACTGGTCAGCGCGATACGGCGTGGAAACTCGCCACGTCGCTCCATATTGAAGATGGTTCTTTCGGCTAGCGGTATCATTGCGTGAAGCTTTTTGCGGTCAATAAGAACCCTACCCGTGTTTCCCATTTCTCTTCCCTCTACACCCCGATGACAATGTGCTTGAGGTTACCTGCCGCTGCCTGCTGCGGCTGGGAAAAAGATTGAATTTAGTTGACACTGCGGACATAAATTGACCATGGCCAAAGATCACGAAACCCTTCTTGCTTTCGATCCGATCCTCGAGCGCGTAGTTACCAAACGGGAAGCCACCGGTCGCATTGAGGCCAAGCTTTCAGACAATTTGACATGGTGTTTTTGTGAGCTTTGTGGAAATCTCACTGAATATTCAGCAATACGCTTCAATCCAGTTGTAGTAAAAAAACTGAAGAACGAAAATGCCAAGCTTGTTTCTCTAACAGAAAAAATGATTTCGTTAGGGCTGGAGAGAGCAAAGAAACTGGCTGAACATTATTCAGAGGCCTTGTCAGGAAAATATGGCCCTCATAAAGCGAGCCAAATGATCGCTCGTTATGGCGATCTAGTCGAGATGCGTGCAGATTGTTCCGTAGAGAGTTTCCACGAATACATCGAACCAAAAATGAAGTTACGGGAGCATGCACGTCATGGTGACCTTGCGTGGACAACTCGCTTGGCAGGCTCTCCCACTGCTAGCCCTAAACCTAGTAAGTTATATTGTGAGAAACACCATCCCAGCAGAAGTGATTCTTCAAGAAGAGCCTATCAACGTGATCGGAGATTTATTTGGGAATACCGTGCCCTGATGGAACAAATTTGGTCTCATGATTTCAATAATTCGACCCTCTCTGGCTGGGATATTGAAGAGCATGCTTACGTGCGGAGAGAAGCTTATAGACAAGTTAAAGCCTTGCGATCTCCCACAAGCATGCTTGATGATTTTCTCTCAAAAGGCACAATGACGCAGGCTGAAATAGCTCGGCAACTCGGCATTTCCCGTCAAGCCGTTTCAGCAGCCATCAAACGACGCGCCCTAAAAAAACGTCAAGAAAGCGATCGTTAACGTGGCTTGATCGTCCATTCATCAATCATATCAGCCCAGTCTTGCAGCATAGCGGTGCGCTGCTCACGATATTCAGCCTTGTTGTAAACGGCTCTTACCCCTTTCTGTTCATGAGCAAGGCACTTTTCGATCCAATCGGTATTGTAGCCGGCCTCATGCAGCAGAGTGCTTGCCGTCCTGCGCAAATCATGAGGACCAAATTTTGCGAGCGGCTTTCCTTCTTTCTGAGCGAGCCTGTAGGTCAGCGTGAGTACCTGATTGAGCGTGGCACTACTCATCGGCTGATCGGTGTCGTAGCGGGACGGCAATATATAATCTGAGCCCCCGGAAAACGTCTTCAGAGCAATGAAAATATCGAGCGCCTGTCGCGACAGAAACACCAAATGGGGGTTGCGCCGCTTCATCCGCTCTTTGGGGATCGTCCAAAGCGCCTGACTAAAACTGACCTCGCTCCACGTTGCGTTGGTCAGCTCGCTCTTTCGGACCATCGTCAGCAAAAGCAGCTTGGCTGCGGCCCGGATCGACGGGGTAGTGCCGATGCGCTCGATGTACTGATACATCAGGCCGATCTCTTCAGGCGTCAGAGCACGATCCCTTGGCTCAAATTTTGCTATGCTGGTCGGGCGAACCAGTTCAGCCGGATTTTCGACCTTTTGCCCCCGTTCGATAGCCCACCGGTAGACTTGAAACATCACCTCTCGGGCATGCACCGCAGTCGCCGGAGCACCACGTTCGACGATGGCATCGGTTAGTGCCCGTAGGTCCTCGTGAGTGATTTCGACAAGCTTCTGGCTGGCGAATTTGGGCTTGAGCTCCCGCTCGTAAACGGATTTGCGCATGTCACGGGTGGAGTCCGCCATCTGATATCCGCGCAGCCACTTCTCGGCCCACGCGCCGAACGTCTCCACGCCCTTGATCCGCGCCTTGTCGCGAGCCTTTTCCTTGGCGGGTGACTTACCTGCTGCGATCAGCTTTTTAGCCTCCCCTAATTGCTCACGGGCTTCGGCCAGAGTGATGCCCCCAACGCCATACCGCCCAAAGGTCAGAGTCTCCTGCCTGCCGTGGATCGCATAGTTATATCGGAACGAGATGCTGCCCGCAGGCGTCACCGCGACGTACAGCCCGTCGCGGTAATTCACCTTGTAAAGCTTATCCGTCGGCTTGAGATTGCGCAGTTTGGTATCAGTCAGCATCGGTTCATGGCACTCCAAACGACGATACCATGACTAAAAGCCATCAAAATAACCGGATAAAATCCTTATTATTCATATGGTTGTTAAATATAGATACCATGACACCCATAGAATGCCTGACATGGTATCAACAAAAATCATGGCATCAGACTCAGTCAGTGCCACGCACTATGCCATAAAAAATAACTGCTTGGCGATACCGTTCGGTGCCAGACAATGCCGGATCAAAAAACAAAAAAGCCCGCATTCCTGCGGGCTTTAAGGCACTTTCATGCCGGGTGATGCCACCCTATGCCAGACGCGGGATCATTCCCACTCAATCGTGCCCGGCGGCTTGGATGTGATATCATACGTAACGCGGTTGATCCCGCGCACTTCGTTTACAATGCGTCCAGCAACACGGGTGAGGAAGCCCATGTCAAACGGATAAACATCTGCTGTCATGCCATCTGTGCTGGTTACGGCACGCAGGGCGCAAGCTTGATCATACGTGCGACCATCGCCCATCACACCAACAGTACGCACAGGCAACAACACAGCAAAAGCCTGCCAAATGGCATCATACAACCCGGCAGCACGAATTTCTTCTAGAAACACGGAATCGACCTTACGCAGCAGATCCAGTTTTTCCCGCGTGATATTGCCTGGAATACGAATAGCCAGACCCGGCCCCGGAAACGGATGACGCCCAACAATAATTTCAGGAATATCCAGTTCACGCCCCAGATCGCGCACTTCATCCTTGAACAGTTCACGCAGCGGTTCAACCAGCTTCATGTTCATACGATCTGGCAAGCCACCCACGTTATGGTGCGACTTAATGGTAACAGAAGGGCCACCCGTAAAGCTGACGCTTTCAATCACATCCGGATAAAGCGTGCCCTGAGCAAGGAACTGCGCACCACCCAGCTTGGTTGCTTCTTCTTCAAACACTTCCACAAACAGGCGGCCGATGGTTTTCCGCTTGATTTCTGGATCTGTGACACCCTCCAGCGCTTTCAGGAAGATGTCTGAGGCATCACGGTGCACAAGCTGAATGTTAAACTGGCCGCGGAATGTCTTGATAACATCATCCGCTTCCCCAGCACGCAGCATGCCGTGATCAACAAAAATACAAGTCAACTGATCGCCAATGGCTTCATGGATCAGTACTGCAGCCACGGAAGAATCCACGCCGCCAGAAAGACCACAGATAACCTTGCCATCACCCACTTGCTCACGAATCCGGGCAATTTCCATTTCACGGAAACCTGCCATCGTCCACGTACCGGAACAGCCCGCTACGTTATGGGTGAAGTTCTTAAGCAATGCTGCGCCATGCGGTGTGTGCACCACTTCCGGGTGGAACTGCACACCATATAAGCGGCGTCCTTCATCTGCGATAACTGCAAACGGTGCACCTTCGCTTACAGCAACTGTGCGGAAACCGGGGGGAAGTTCCACAACACGGTCACCGTGGCTCATCCACACCTGCTCACGCCCACCGCGTGCCCATGCACTACGGAACAGCGCACAATCTTCTACAATATCAACAAAGGCACGACCGAATTCACGGTGGTCTCCGCTTTCAACCTGTCCGCCAAGCTGTTTGCACATAGCCTGCTGGCCATAGCAAATACCCAGTACAGGCACGGCCATTTCAAACACCACATCTGGCACGCGCGGAGCATCCGGATTGTTCACACTGGCAGGACCACCAGAAAGAATAATACCACGGGGTGAAAACTGACGAATCCGTTCGGCATCCGCCGTAAACGGCCAGATTTCACAATACACACCACTTTCGCGCACGCGGCGGGCAATAAGCTGCGTAACCTGACTTCCGAAATCCAGAATCAGAATACGGTCATGGTGCAAGGATTCATCCAGCTTGGAAGGCGAAACAGGCGGGGTGGCATCAACAGACATGAACTGCAGGTCTTTCTGATTTCAGTGCCAGAACTGGCTTTTCCTAAGGATGTGTAACCACATATAGGGCTACACGGGCTCTCTTACAGGCGGATATAAAGCCATGCTGTCATGGCGTCACCCTAAAAACCAGAAAGGTGCGCACCTATCCTGCCTGATACCTGCCTTGCGTGTGCCATACACAAGGTACAGATTGCCAACGAAATCAGGAGTTTTTGCATGAAGCACACACGTTTTTCCTGTTGGATGAAATATGGCGCACTGGCTTTGGCTGGCATTGGCTTTTTTTGCACATCGGCACAAGCAGCCAAACAACCTGCCTCTGCCGCAGATGACCCGTATGGGGAATGGATTGGCACACTGGTGCAGGATCAAGGCGAAAACTGCCCCGTTAACGGCACATCACTTATGCAGATTGAACCTAAACGCATGATTTTTGTGCCAGAAATGGGCACGCTTATCCTGCGAGGCACGCCTGATAAGAACAAACAGCACTATCATGCCCAACTTATTCTAAAAGATGCCAAAAACCAGCCGCTCCCCATGGTGTTTGAAGCCCATCCGGCTGGCGAGACGTTTGAAGGCACATACGGAACGCCAGAATGTCGGGCGCATGTTACGCTCCACCGCCCGGCAGACCGAAGCTGGAAAAACTTTCTTGGGAATGACTGACAAAAAAATTTCACTTTTTTACATTTTAGGGGTTGCCGACCTCACCGCCCTCGGCTAAATACCCGCTCACGGCGCACCCGTAGCTCAACTGGATAGAGCACCAGACTACGAATCTGGGGGTTAGAGGTTCGAGTCCTTTCGGGTGCGCCAAATTTTTCCAAGAAAATTTAAATTTCTTTCTGTGCAAGATTTTGCATATGAATTTGCGTTCTTGCCCTTTTAGAATGGACGCATTTTGTCTGCGTCCATTCCTATGCTTTGGTTCAAGAAACCCCGATATTCCGCAGTTTTTTGCCAGACATCAGATTCTGCTCAATTTGTTCCAAGCTGATGCCTTTGGTTTCTGGCACAAACAAATATGTCAGCCCTAAAAAGCAGGCATTCAATATGGCAATCATTCCAAAGGTGGCAGAACCACCCAGCAATGCCAGCACACTTAGAAAAGAAGCACCAACAATCATGTTGGCAATCCAGTTTGTAAGCGTGGACAGCATAATGCCCAGATCCCTACCCTGCATCGGCTGAATTTCCGAACACAGCACCCACACAATCGGCCCGGCGGACATGGCATGCGCTACAATAAAAACCATAATCATAAACACACATGCCATGCGGGATGCCTGATCCACCATACTGCCATGCAGCAGAAGAGATAAGCACGCCATGCTCAGCACCATAATGGCAAAGCCACAATACAGAACTGGCCTGCGCCCCCACTTATCAACCAAACTAATAGCCAGGAATGTTGCCATCACATTCACCAGCCCGATCATGGCGGTACACCACATCTGTGCAGTGCCGACAAAACCTGCAAGCTGAAAAATACGCGGGGCGTAATACATCACCACATTAATACCCGCGAACTGCTGCATAATTTGCAGCAACATACCCAAACCAACCGAACGGCGAAAATTGCTGTTTGCTCGCAATAAGCTCCAGCCATTTTGCTGTGCCTGTAACTGGTTATGAATGGCTTTTATTTCCGCTCGTGCTTCCTGCGGTGTTGCGCGCAGGCTGGTTAGCACTTCCAGCGCTTCGTCCTTACGGCCACGCATCATCAGCCAACGCGGGCTATAAGGCAGAAACAAAACACCAATAACGTAAACAACACCGGGGATGGCAATAACGCCAAACATCCACCGCCATTGTCCGTGGTAACTGAAAAACGTATCGCTTAAAAACGCCAGAAAAATACCTATCGTAATCATAAGCTGATAGGTGGAAATCATGGCGCCACGGCTGGATTGGTCTGATACCTCCGAAAGATAAAGAGGCGCAGCAAAAGCAGCCACGCCGATGGCCAGCCCCATAAGCAAACGCCCGACTATAAGCACAGGCACAGACCACGCCAGAGCACAGAGTAAGGAGCCGGCAATAAAAACGCCGCCCCCAAAAACCAGAGACCATTTGCGCCCGGTATGTCGGGTAATCCACCCAGCACATACAGCCCCTACGGCAGCGCCTGCCATCATGGCGCTGACAATCCATTCCTGCGCCAGGGTAGAGGCATGAAAATCCTGCGCCAGAAAATCTAACGCTCCGGAAATAACACCAATATCCAAACCGGACATTAAACCAGCTGTTGCAGCCAGAACACCAACAACCACAACCTTTATGGGAAAAGTACTTTCTGTTCCCTTATCAGGCATTGCTGCGTTTTCCATTTATTGTTCCACTTTGTTTTTCTGGAAGACGCAGTGGCTTTACAGGTAATTGGATCAAAAGGGAAAAGACTTTCCTTCCTTACCCTCCACGCACCTCAATACACGGCAAAGCACGCGCCCGTAGCACCTGACAAACATCTGCCGGGCCAGTATTTTGGGCCGTAATAAACTGCGCCCGATAATAAGACCGCCCCGCCACGGAAGCCTGTGTAACAGTAGGGCGCACAGATAAAGCATGCGCTGTTAACAGACGGCGTACCGAGTCTAGCATGCGCTGGGCCTCGGCATAGGATGCAAAAGCCCCAACCTGTACCGCGCCGGATGATCTTCCATGCAAAGGTGATGAAGGCAGTGTGAGAACATGCGCAGGGGTGGAAGAAGCATAATGCCTTTGTGCTGAAGGTAAATTGTAAGCCGCAGTTTGCACTGGTGTACTACGAGGCGCTACCGCAAGCGGGGTAGCTATTACCGCCTGATCCGAAATGCTAACCGGTTGGGCCTGTGCAACTTCTACAGGAGCTGCCTCTTCAACCGGTTGCGGATCAGGATGCGGCGTATCTCTATCCATCAAACAAGGGGTTGAGGGATCATACGCTGCATTAGGATCACGCAAGCAGCCATCGGCTGTGCGCGAAAGATCCGCTCGTGCATATTCTGCCACAGGAGCAGCTGCCACAGATGAACCTACGCTGGCTACCATGACAGGAGCAGAGGACGGAGCAAAACTGCCTGTTGGTGCCGTTGTTGTGCCTAAATGTGGCGTAATGGATGCAACATAATTCACCGTTTCATCCGGCAAAGGCCGCCCGGATGTTAAGTAATCATCCACGCGCTGCGGGCCTGCATTGTAGGCTGCCAAAAATCCTGGCGCACCATAATGATCATACATCTGGCGGATATAGCCTGCGCCCGCCATGATATTATCATGCGGGTTATACGGATCTCCCCCCAGATTGAACTGGCTTTGCATATCCGCATAAGTAGCGGGCATAAGCTGCATTAACCCCATTGCGCCAGCAGATGACGTTGTAAGCTGACCATCCAGATACTGATGCCCGCCCGATTCCTGCTGCATCACAGCACGTATCCAGCTTTCCGGTATGGAAAAACGCTGCGATGCTTCTTTTATGTATGGCCCCCAAGGATTTTCTGCCGAACCTACAGGCCTATAGGCAGCTGGGTTGGCTTCTGATCTTTCATATGCGGCCTGATAATACGCCTGAGAGGAGGCATATCCCCCGGGTCTGACGGCAGGTGTCGCGCACCCCGCCAACCCCAGCATGAGCGCAGCATATACTATTTGCCGTTGCTGAACCCGAAAAGACACCCGCTGTCCCCTTCCGTATGAACTTCTGCCATAAGGCTTGTCCCATAAACTTGCGACAAAAAGCACGGATTACGGGACACCCCCACATCTATTACCAATATGTCATTTTCATGGAAGATGGCTGTTAAGCGGCCTTATCTAAAAGTTATCTAAAAGTTCCCTCATCACAACATATTGTTATAACGACATTTTTTCTTGCATCACGCCGCAACCGCCCGCTTAAGATTGCTTTATCCCCCACATAAGAAGGGGAATAACGCCTATTCAGGAACTGCCATGTTCATACAGCCACTTGTTCCGGCGGGGCACAGCCTTGTGCTGTCATTTCTGCTCGCGGCCTCACCTATTATCGTGACACTCTTTGTTATGGGTATTCTACGCCGTCCGGCATGGCAGGCCACTCTGGGCGGCTTAATTGTCGGGTTGCTTGTTGCCACCACCATCTGGGGGCTACCAGCCAAACTGGCAGTCGCCAGCATCAGCAACGGCGTTGTATTTTCTCTTCTGCCAGTTATGTGGATCGCACTTTCTGCACTCTTTCTGTTCAATGTGGCCGTGCAAAATGGGCGGTTTGATGCCTTCCGAGACTGGATTATCCAACACGTTCCCAATGATAGGCGCATCATGCTGGTGGTACTGGGCTTCTGCTTTAGTGCTGCATTGGAAGGCGTGGCTGGATTTGGCACACCTGTAGCCATTACCAGCGCCTTACTGATCATGCTGGGTTTTTCGGCACTGGATGCCCTTACTTATGTGCTGATCTTTAACTCCGCACCGGTAGCCTTTGGTGGCTTGGGTATTCCTGTTACCGTTCTGGGCTCTATTACAGGCTTACCAGCAGATGTGCTGGGGGGCACCATTGGGCGGCAGCTTACCCCCTTTGCACTGCTTATTCCCTTTTACGTTATGGCGCTTTACGGCGGGTGGCGTTCCGTCCGGCAGACATGGCCTGTGCTGCTGGTAGCCGGTGGCAGCTTTGCCCTGACACTACTGGTTATCTCTGGTGCCGGACTTTACAGCCTCAGCAACGTGCTTTCTTCCAGCGTAGCGCTTGTTGCTACCATTGGCTTCCTGCGTTTTTGGAAACCAGCATCAGACCCACAATACGCTATTGATCTCAGCGGCTTGAACAGTCAGCAAGCTGGCGCGGCTCCTGCTGTTCCCCGCTGGCAAGGATGGATTCCTTGGATCACGGTTATTGCTGTGGTGATTGCGTGGGATGCCCTGCATATTGCTAAAATTAGCACGCTGCCCATTCATTGGCCTGGGCTGGATAATGCGGTGTTTATCTCTCTTTACAAAACGCCTTATGCCGCTGTGTGGAAGTTTGAACCATTGGGCACAGGCACGGCCATTTTGGTTGCTACCATTCTAACAGCCCTGTTCACCCGCACAACGTTGCAACAATTTGGCGCGGCTGCCCGCACCACACTCAAGCAGGGTTGGCTGGCTGTCGTAACTGTTGCACTCACAATTGGGCTGGCGTTTTTGATGAACTATTCCGGCATGACCTATACTTTAGGGTATGCGGTTTCCTCCGCTGGTATGGTCTTTCCGCTGGTTTCTGTTTTCCTAGGCTGGATTGCCGTGTTCCTGACAGGAAGTGATACCTCTGGCAATGCGCTTTTCGGCAACTTGCAGGTGGCCGCAGCGCATCAGCTTTCGCTAGACCCGGTGCTGTTTGCTTCTGCAAACTCGTCCGGCGGTGTCATGGGCAAAATGATCTCCCCCCAGAACATCACTACCGGCGTATCTGTAACATCCTTGAAAGGTCAGGAAGGCACTGTGCTGGCGCGCACCTTTAAGCACAGCCTGTTTTTAACCTTCTGTATCGGACTGGTGGTTGTTTTCCAGCAGTTTGTGCTGCGATAGCAGCCTTATTTTACTCGGTAACCCAAAACAAAAACGGCCCCATACAAGTGGGGCCGTTTTTTTATGCAGATTTCAGCGTATGCGTTCAGGCACCGGGCAAAGGCTGCAAAATATGAAGCTGAATTGGCTTTTCCAACAGCGGGCTAATTTCTGCTGCAAGTGTTTTAAAATGCGGTGTTTCCATATGATCCTGCAATGCCTTACGGCTTGCCCAGCGTTCTACAAAAACAAATGTCTGCGGATCATCCAGATCACGGTTCGGCACGTACTGGCTGTTGGTGCTTTCTGCACGAGATGGCTTGATGCACGCCGCCATAGCCCGCGCTACTTTTTCCTCTGTGCCCGGCTTTACCTTTAAAAAAGCAACAACTGTAATTTCTTCGCTCATGCTACGGGCCTCTTTCCTGATAAATTGCAATTACGCGTAAATAGTAGGCAATATATTGCGCTCTGACTACGGGATGAAACACCACCTCTGAGCACATCAGGCATTTGACAGCTTGGAGTGTGCGAAGCCGCCCATTATACTCCCGCACCATGATAGTAATTACAGGGGGAGCCGGTTTTATCGGCTCATGCCTACAGGCAGCATTGGCCGCCAGAGGGCTGGAAACCATAATTGTTGATTGGCTTGGGCAGGAAGGCAAATGGCGCAATGTGTCCCAACATGCACCAACACGCCTGATTGCCCCAGAAAACCTGGAAGATTTTCTGGCGACCACCCCCAAAATAGACACCATCTTCCATATGGGCGCTATTAGTGAGACCACCGCAACAGATGGTGATCTGGTATGGCGCACCAATGTGGAACTCTCGCAAACACTATGGGATTGGTGCACACGCAACCGCGCAAGATTTATTTATGCGTCTTCCGCCGCCACATATGGCGCGGCGGATAAACCCGAACTTTTTAATGATGATCCGGGGCATCTCTCACAACTGCGGCCACTCAATTTGTACGGCTGGTCCAAACACGTGTTTGATCAACACGTTACCACCACGCTGGATCAGCACACACCGCGCCCGCCACAATGGGCCGGACTAAAGTTCTTTAACGTTTACGGGCCGAACGAATACCACAAAGGCAAAATGATCTCTGTGGTGAAAGTGAAGTATGATGAGGTTAAATCTGGCCAACCCGCCCGTTTGTTCCGGTCTGATAGGCCAGACATTGCAGATGGCATGCAGGCCCGTGACTTCATATGGGTGGGTGATGTCGTAAACGTTATGCTCTGGCTGTATGATAACCCGGAGGTATCAGACCTGTTTAACTGCGGCACCGGCACAGCACGCACGTATCTGGATCTGGCTCATGCCGTGTGCGATGCCATTGGCTGCGAGCGCCAGATAGAATTTATTGATATGCCCCAAAGCTTGCGTGGGCAGTATCAATCCTACACACAAGCAGATCTTTCCCGCCTGCGGGCCGCTGGTTACACTGGCCAGTTCACATCGCTGGAAGAGGGCGTTAAACGCTACGTGCAAGATTATCTTGCCACGGATAATCCCTATCTCTGACCCAGCCATACCGGATCACCCATCATGCTTCCTGTTCTGATGTTTCCTCAGTTTAACCCGGTGCTGGTGCATGTCGGGCCATTTGCCATACGGTGGTATGCGCTCTCCTATATCATCGGCATTGTGCTGGGTATTACGCTGCTACGGCGCTTGGTTAATCTTCCTCCGCGTGCTGGCACGCCAGAACTGGCGGATGACTTTCTGGCTTGGGTAACCCTTGGTATTCTAATGGGTGGGCGGCTGGGATACGTGCTGTTTTACCAACCCGGCTATTACATCACGCACCCTCTGGCCATGCTGGAAGTATGGCATGGGGGTATGTCCTTCCATGGCGGCGCGCTTGGCGTCATTATCGCCATGATGCTGTTTACATGGCGCCATAAGTTGAACTTTCTGGCCTTTGCAGACCGCGTTACCATTGCCGTGCCTATTGGCTTAGGGCTGGGCCGCATAGCCAACTTTATCAATGGGGAATTATGGGGACGAGAAGCTCCAGCCTCTTTGCCGTGGGCCATGATCTTTCCCGATGGCGGGCCAATCCCGCGGCATCCCTCACAACTTTATGAGGCACTGACAGAAGGGCTGCTGCTTTTTCTGGTTATGTTTGCAGCATCTCGCAAGCTCTCTATCCGTGAACGCCCCGGTTTTCTTGCAGGTCTATTTTTGGCTGGTTATGCCTGCGCACGCAGTTTTTGCGAGTTTTTCCGGGAACCGGATTCATTCCTTGGGTTTCTGCCTGGCGGCATTACCATGGGGCAACTGCTGTGCTGCCCTATGCTGGCAGCAGGCATTGCGCTTATGGTGTATGCCAACCGCCACCCGGTTTACGAAGGCATTCCCCCAGAAGCAGAAGCCAAGCCATAATTACGCGCATGCCTTCCTCTTTGCCTCCACAAGCTGAAAGGCTGGATGTATTTATGGCGCGTGCCAATGCCCGCTATTATGCTACCACGCCTTTGCTTTCAGACTTTATTACCGCGCCCGAAATCTCTCAGGTTTTTGGCGAACTTCTAGGGGCTTGGGCCGCTACGGTCTGGCAGAGTATGGGTTGCCCTGCACACGTTATCCTTGCAGAAGCCGGGCCGGGGCGTGGCACACTTATGGCAGACGCGCTACGGCTAATTACACGCTGTGCACCAGATTTTGCGCGTGCGCTTGATGTGCATCTGATAGAAATCTCTCCCCTTATGCGGCAGGCGCAAAAGCAAGCCCTTGCACCTTACATGGTGCCCACATGGCATAACCGGATAGAAGACCTTCCCTCTGGCCCGCTTATCCTGCTGGGAAATGAATTTCTGGATGCCCTGCCCATTCGCCAGTTTATGCAAACGCCTTCTGGCTGGCGCGAACGCTACGTAATGGATCAGACATTTCATCTTGTTCCATGTGCCGCACCAACATTGCCAGACGACAGAAAACTGGAAGCAAACACCATTGTAGAACTTTGCGAACCCGCGCTGGAGATTGCACGCCATCTAGGGCAACGTTTCGCAACTCAATCGGGTGTGACGCTGTTTATTGATTACGGCCACCATTCCACCCTAACGGGAGATTCTCTTCAGGCATTACGCCATGCACGCCCAACACATCCGTTGGAAGCTGCCGGAGAAGCTGATCTGACAGCGCATGTTGATTTCACAGCCTTTGGCGCTACGGCCCAACAGGCTGGGGCCTGTGTTTATGGTGCAGAAACGCAAGGTGCATTTTTGCGTGCATTAGGCCTTATGGAGCGCACCGAACAACTGGCCACGCGCGCAACAGCAGAAGATGCCGCCATCCTGCGCAGTGCCGCACATCGGCTGGCCGCCCCAGAGAAAATGGGGCATTTGTTCCGTGTTATGGCTCTTGCCTCTCCCAGCTTGCCCTCACCTCCCGGCTTCATGAAAGGAGCGGACGTATGACTACAACGCTCTCACCTCTCACCAGCCCTTTACTTGGGCATACACGCCACGGATTTTTCACGCGGGAAGGCGGTGTTTCCACCGGCCCTTACGCCAGCCTCAACTGCTCTACAAAATCTGGCGACACCCCACAGAATCTGGCTGAAAATCGCAGACGGGTTGCAACGCATCTGGGTGTGCAGGCAAGCCATTTGCTAGGTGTCACACAAGTGCATGGCCGCGCTGTGATAACCGCCACAGCCCCTTGGCCACCCGGCACAGGCGCGCCGGCTGATGCGCTTGTAACCAATCAGCCAGATATTGCCATTGGCGTTATTACCGCAGATTGCGCACCCGTTTTGTTTGCCAATGCAGAAGGCACCATTGTTGGCGCCGCCCATGCAGGCTGGCGCGGCGCTTTGGCTGGGATTTTGGAATCTACACTGGAAGCCATGAAGGCCCTTGGCGCTAACATGGAAAGTATTAGCGCTGTTGTTGGGCCCTGCATTGCTCAGGAAAGCTACGAAACAGCCGAAGATATGCATACGGCCATCACTACGGCAGATAAACAGGCGGCTCGCTTTTTTGCTCCGGGCACACGCGCTGGCCATTATCAGTTTGATCTGGCGGGTTGGTGCGTTTTTCGGCTGCAACAAGCCGGAGTGCGTAATGCTGCCGCATTAGGCGTTGATACACTCTCTGACGAAAAACGCTTTTTTAGCCATCGCCGCCGCACTCTGGCTGGTGGTGGACAGATTGGACACCAGATTTCAGCGATTGCTACGGGACTTCAGAACGGATGAACCGCCTTTTACGCCATGCTGCCTTGCCGCTTTCCTCTCTACTGCTCTTGGCAGGGTGTTTGGATGTGCCGCATCCGTTTTCCAACCCCGGCAAAGCTGGGTCAAAACTTGCAGCCAATGCGCCGCCATCCCGGTTAGATATTCCCACGCCTACAGATTCTTTGCTGTCTGATGCCTCTGCCCAGATATGGGCCAAAGATGTTGCATCG
This sequence comes from Acetobacter sp. DmW_125128, assembly GCF_008704325.1. Classification (NCBI taxonomy): domain Bacteria; kingdom Pseudomonadati; phylum Pseudomonadota; class Alphaproteobacteria; order Acetobacterales; family Acetobacteraceae; genus Acetobacter; species Acetobacter sp. DmW_125128. The sequence continues at coordinate 76,703 of NZ_VHOP01000006.1, forward strand.
GAACTTCTACAGCAAACCATTCCAGCCATTGCCCAACCCACAAGGCCTGGAGACTGGTGGCTGAAAATGCGAGCAGAACTGCGAGGCGATCAGGTTGTGCCAATTTACACAATCATGACGCCTAAAAACCAAATTCGCGCTACGCAGGAAGGGCAAGCTGTACCCGCGGCCCAGTGGTCTGCCGGAGATGCACCTTTCTTCACACTGGTTGCGCAGGATGCTGCACCACGTATTTCATCTGTGCTAACGGGTATTCAGGCAGATGATATGGAAAAAGACCCACACAGTCTCAAGCATCGTGCTGCACGGGTTTATTTTACAGGTGTAACCGGCGCACCGGGTGACGGCGATGTGTCTTTGGCCCGTGCCTTCACAGCCTCTTTCCGAGACAGTGAAGATACAATCCAGAACTCAAAAGAAAATGCTGATTTCACGGTTCATTCCACCGTTAAACTGACGCCCGGCCCGGTAGGCACGCTGGGGCATCCGCAACAGCATATCGAAATTGTCTGGAGCGTTGTGGACAAGGAAGGCAAGGAAGCCGGTGCGGCAACACAGCTCCATGATATTGATGCACACTCCCTAGATAATTATTGGGGGGATGTTGCCGTTGCTGCTGCGCAAGAAGCTGCCGCAGCCGTTAAACAAATTATCGGTCGCTATTCTGGGCGAGATAATGCACCATTAGGTGCGCCCGGTGCACCCCAGCCAGCACAGGCACAGGCACAGGCACAGGCACAGGCACAGGCAGCTCAAGCGGCTATTACCACAAACGGCAATACAAATGGCCCGACACGGCAAAACCAACCTGTGGCCCCGGCTCTACCATAAGAAAAATGGATATATTTTTGTGCCTATATCACTTAATAGGCACAAAAATCAGGAACGCGAACCGGGGGAAATCACCACGCAGCCACTTAGCTTGCGGCAAGCATCCAATGCTTCTTCGTGCGAAAGATTGGTCAGCCTAGCTCGATACAATTTGCCCGTTTTGGCCTGAACACTCGCTATTTGCGCACGTGCGCCAGAAAGGGCTGCCCGGTTGCGCGCTTGCCCGGTTGCACTTTGCGCCATGGATTGCGTGCCAAACGCACCTACCTGAATAGCCCATGTTTTGGACTCATCGCCACGTGTACGATGCGTCAGTAATGGCGCAGGTTCTGCGTGTGCAGCAGAAAACATCTGTATGCGCCGTTGAGACGTGCTCCCCAACACAAGGCGGGAAGGTGCTGTAGGTTGTTCTGGCGGGTTAGGAATAGGATCAGACGCATCTGCCACCTGCACTGGCGCAGTTGAGGCCGCTGTTTCGGAAGATCCTAGCCGCTGCGCCCAAGCTGCACGCACATCTGCCGGGCTTTCTGTCAGCCCGCTAATGCGGCCTTTACGGGCAACAGGTTGCCATTCTGGTGTATAGGATGTGGTTGCGGCATCTCCATCATTCCCCACCACTTCAGCCAGTTGCACCGGTTGTGCACCACTATTGCCGCTCCGCTGCGCCCAAGCAGATTTAACGGAGTTCACTTCCCCTACAGATTGAATAGGCTGGTAGGACTGGGCCATGCTATCATGGCTGGCAACCAACAAATCTGCCTGAGAGCGATTGGTCGGAGAAATCCCGACAATCCTGCGCCCGATAGAGGCTACATAATTCCGGGTTTCACGCGGGAGCGTACGGTTGCGCGTCAGAAAATCTTCCAGCCTTCCGGGGCCTGCATTGTAAGCCGCCAAAAAACCCGGAGAACCATACACATCATACAACTGGCGAATATAACCCGTGCCCGCCATAATATTATCATGCGGGTCAAACGCATCATCACCCAAGCTATAGGCTTGGCGCATTTCATCATATGTGGGAGGCATGAGCTGCATCAGCCCCATAGCCCCCGGCCCGGATGTGACAAGCTGCCCATTATGAAAAAGCCTGCCGCCCGATTCTTGCTGAATAACCGCGCGTATCCATGCATCCGGCACATCAAACCGCTTTGATGCTTCCTGAATATACGGCCCCCAAGGATCTTGCGCTGTGCCAGGTGGTGCGTAATAGGAACGCGCATGCGCCCGATACCGTGCGGCTTCTTCCGCCACAGGCATGGTAATATCATCCCCACTGGGCTGATTTGCACAGGCAGAAAGTAACGCCAAAAGCCCCAGAATAACTGAACCTTTAGTAGCGCGGGCCAATCTTTTGCCTCGCCATGCCACAGAACACCGCTTATGCTGGCTGACCTGTTTGGATGTCATGCTGTCTGGTCATCCCATTCATGGAAGGCAAGGCACCGGCTTGTCGGGAAGCTTTCCTGACGATCTGGCATAAAACTCATGCTGGTATTTATACCTCGGAGGTTTCTCATGCAAGAAATCGCTGTTGTTGTTCTTTGCCCATTATACTGCCTGTTGCAGAGACCGAATTGATCGGATAGGCCATAAAGCATGACGGCCACATCTGGTTCTTCCGCGCAGTTTTCTGGATCTGGGTTACCTACACACCCTAGCCAACCTTCGCGCTCCCGCCTTGTTTCTGCCTGCAATGACATTGCGGGCGGGCTACGCCTGTGGCGACTGGCCCTTTCGTTGGGCTGGCTAGATATCCGGCTGCAATTCAACGGATCACGCATTGGCCCCTTCTGGCTTACACTTACTACCGGTGTCATGGTTGGCTCCATGGGGCTGATCTATTCTCAGCTCTTCCATCTGGTTCTGCACGATTACCTCCCATACCTGGCAATTTCGCTTATTCTATGGCAGGCGGGACTTTCCTCTCTTATTCAAGAAAGCTGTTCTACCTTTACGCGGGCGGCAGAAACCCTGCGTTCGGTTAACATGCCGTATTCCGTGCAGGCGTTCCGCACCATGGTTCGGTGTGGGATTATGTTTGGTTACAACATCATTGTGCCTATTGTGGTATTTTTGGTGTTGGGCGTATGGCCGGGCCTTACCATGCTTTTGGCCATACCGGCCATTGCAGTATGGTTAGCCAACAACGTAGCACTCTGCCTGTTATTGGGCAGTGCTTGTGCCCGTTTTAGAGATATTCCGCCTATTGTAGGCAGTATTCTCCAGATTATGTTTTACATTACCCCTGTTATTTGGGAGCCCAAACAGCTCGGAAACACAACATTCTGGCTGTATTTCAATCCATTTTATGCACTGCTAGAAATTGTCCGCCGCCCGTTTTTGGGGCAGGCTCCGGAACTCACATTATGGATGATTGCCGGAGGTTTCAGCCTCACTTTATGGATTCTGGCCTTATTCACCTTCTCCCGCTCCCGTAGCAGACTGGCGTTCTGGATATGACAGATTCTTCTACGCTTGCGAGAGCAAAAACCACCACTGAATCAGCCTCCATCAGCATTAAAGATCTTTCGCTTAGCTTTCCCATTTTCCATGGAGGGGCGCGTTCACTTAAAAAAATGCTCCTTAAGCGCGGTAAGTCTCTGCTGGCCAGTGCGCGCGGGCTTCAAACTGGAGGCGCTGTTACCCTTGGGCAAGGTGAAACAGGCACAGTTTACGTAGAAGCACTCAGAGATGTTTCTCTCAGTATCAAGGCTGGAGAACGCGTGGGGCTTATTGGGCATAACGGTGCAGGTAAATCCACTCTGCTGCGTGTTATGGCGGGCATCTACATGCCGGAAGCGCCAAACGTGCATATTCATGGCAAAGTGGCCCCGTTGCTGGATCTGTTTTCTGGCATGAATCCACAGTTGACGGGGCGGGAAAACATCAGCCTGTTTGGCCACCAGAAAGGCTTTCATTCCGCACAGATCAGCCAACTTGAAAAAGACGTAGAAGCTTTTGCTCAGCTAGATGACTTTTTAGATTTACCCGTAAGGCTTTATTCCACTGGCATGACCATTCGGCTGGGTTTTGGCCTTGCAACTTCCATTACCCCACAAATCCTGCTGATGGATGAATGGTTTATGGCTGGAGATTTCCACTTTCAGGAACGTGCAGAAAAGCGCTTGGCCTCTGTAGTGGATTCTACGGATATTCTGGTCATTACTTCACATGCGCTGGGTGTGCTGGAAAAATGGTGCACCCGGCTTATCTGGATGGAACATGGGCAGATACGGATGGATGGCTCGGTAAAATCTGTCATGGACGCATACCGTGCAGAGTCTGAACAAAGCACCCAGAAAGACCATTCCTGAATCATGAATGCACTTGTTTTTCTGCTGCGTTCTTTCGGTATCTATCTTCTTGCCGGTTTTGCCGAAATTGCAGGCTGCTTTGCCGTCTGGCTCTGGATAAAGGAAGGCCGCTCAGGTTGGCTGACTGTCCCCGGACTGATCAGCCTCTGCATATTTGCCTTTCTGCTCACACGTATAGATGAAGAAAGCGCAAGCCGGGCCTATGCTGCTTATGGTGGTGTTTATATTACGGCATCACTTATATGGATGCGCTGTGTAGAAGGCCGGACACCGGATAAATGGGAAATGACCGGCGCGTTAATCTGCTTACTGGGTGCTGGCGTTATTCTGTTAGCCCCACGGCACGGATAAAAGCTTAAAGCAGTTTTGTCAGCTTCAGCACAAACCATGTGCCAAGCATGATACCAAAGCACAGAATACCGGCAATAACCGTATCCCACGCACCGCCGGACAAAAACATACCACCAGTGTTCATGCCGAAAAACCCGGTTACAAACGTGGCTGGCAGCATCAATGTTGTGCCAACAGAAACGATATACAGCCGACGGTTGGTTTCTTCCGCCTGATTAGATGTAAGTTCATCCTGCAAAGAGCGCGCCCTGTCCTGCAAGGCCAAAAGGTCATCCAGCGCTGCATGAACCTGCCGTTGGGAACGATCTCGCAAATCATCCTCAGCCCATTCAGGCAGTTCCAGTTCCTCATCACGAAAAATACGATCTACCGGTGCCAGAACACGTCGCAATTCTGTAGAGCGACGCCGGGCAACACCCAGCAGGCCACTCATGCGGCCCAGATCTGTATCTCGATCCAGCATCAGCAGCACATCTTCTGCACGATCCAACTGATCATCCAACCGTGCAAAATCACGCCGCAATGTATCTGCAAATTCCAGCAACGCCCGATCTACCACCTTGGCAGGAGAACGGGGAACAAGCCCACGCTGTAACTCGTGATACACCACACCCAATGCAGGAATAGGGTGCCTGCGCGTGGTGAGCAGCAGGTCTGGTTCCAGAGCAAACCGCCACGTGCTAACATTTCTTTCATCATCAGTGGATGTGTCATCAAACGCTGGCAGGGCACCAAAAACAATATCGCCCTCACTTTCCAGCCGCGTGCTGCGCTCCAGATTGGTCAGAACCTGACGTACCTCTTCTGGTAACGAAGGTATACTTTCAATCTGCGCGCGAGAAAGAGTATGGACAATATCAAAATGGAACCAAGCCCACCCATCCTCTTTCATGAGTTCTGGGGGGAAGCTACCAGTTGTTAGGCGTTGCGTTACAACATCCCGCCCCAGTTCCACCGGCTCCTTACCCGGACGGCAGAAAATGGCCCACACCAAGCCATCACGCAGCAGGGTACCACCTTCAGAAAGAAGATCAGGCAGGGCTCCGGCTGATGGTAGGTTGGGCATCACTGGTCTCCCTGCTTTCTTACGGGCATATCCCTAAGCGGGCTGCGTAATAAAACCTGTTTTTGGCGCCAGCGCCAGTCAGGTTGCATAGCATGGGCCAAACATTGGCAAAAGGCAGGCAAACCACCTTTTGCCAACACTTAAACTTATGATCGCACCCGCAAACCGCCGGAACGACGGCCAGAACTATCCCTTGCAGGGCGAGCAGAGCGCGCACCATCTTGCTGCTTGCGTGCAGCTTTAAGAACAGGTGCCGCTGTAAGCTCGGCTTCTAGCTGAGCAATACGCTTACGTATGCTTTCCTTAAGCGCCGGAGAGGTATGAGCCTTCATTGCCCCCAGCGTTTCCTTCAGATCGCGCAGCTGCTTCTGTTTTTCTGGCAGAGAACGACGAATAGGCTGGTTGTCAGACATCTGGCCACGATAAGCACGCATGAGCTGAACCTCATTACAACAAAAGAAGGCACGGCCAGCATTATGGCCGCGCTGCCTGCACAGTGCAGAAGTGACCTATTGAAACCTGCGCCAAACGCACATAGCCGGTCACCCACCGCAAAAAACGGCAGGCAAGCCCCCTATACGCGCAAAGAAAGCAGACTTTTAAGGTCTGATTATAGCGAATTGCTGCACAGAATATCCCGCAGCGTTGAAAGCAAGCTTTCACACTGCTGATCTGTGCCGACCGTAATGCGCAACCACGCAGCGGTGCGCTCACCCCTTAAGTGCCTAACAATAATGGCACGCTCTCTGAGTTGGGTGGCCAGTTCTGCTGCGTTCCGGTTCGGATGTCGAGTGTAAACAAAATTGGCTTTGGACGGCAAGACATCAAAGCCGAGTTTTTGCAGCCCATTTGCCAACGCCGTTCTGCTGGCAATCACCTTCTGCACGCTGGAAGCAAACCATGCCTCATCTTCCACCGCAGCCGTTGCACCCACCTGCGCCAGACGATCCAGAGGGTAGGAATTAAAACTATCCTTAATCCGCACCAGCCCTTCAATAAGTTCAGGCTGCCCAAACGCAAAACCAACCCGCAAGCCAGCAAGTGCACGGGATTTAGAAAAAGTCTGTACCACCAAGAGGTTGGGGTATTCCTTAATTAAGGAAACAGCACTTTCAGCGCCAAAATCCACATAGGCTTCATCAATCAGCACAACACGGTCTGGCTGAAGCTCCAGAAGTTTACGCACCTCCGCCAGACTAAGGGCAATTCCCGTTGGTGCGTTGGGGTTGGCAACCACCACACCACTGCATGGGCCTGCATAATCTGCAATATTTACCTGCATATCATCCGTAAGTGGAACCGTACGGAAAGGTAGGGAATAAAGGCCGCAATACACATGGTAAAAGCTGTAGGTTACATCTGCAAACAACAACGGTGCGCCATGCGCAAAGAATGCCTGAAAAGCATGTGCCAGAACCTCGTCCGAACCATTGCCAACAAACACATATTCCGGCCCCAACCCAACACGGGCACCTAAAGCTGTGCGCAAAGCCAAAGCTTCAGGATCTGGATACAGGCGCAACGTATCATTATCCGCTGCCTGAATGGCCTCCAGCACGCGCGGAGACGGGCCATAAGGCGATTCGTTGGTATTCAACTTGATCAGATCGGTCATTTTGGGCTGCTCACCGGGAACATACGGTGTCAGCTTATGAACAAGCGGGCTCCAGAAACGACTCATGCTACCTATATCCAAAAAAAACAAAAGCAGCCTGATGTTCAGGCCGCCTTATCCCTTCTTATCTGAAGGTGTAAAACCAAAATAATCTGCCAATCCCTTTATTCAGGAAAGGCTGGCAGCCACTGCTTTCAGTGCTTCTTCAAGAGCAGGTTTGCCTTGCCTGTGGGCCAGATCAATAGCGTTTAAGCCTTCGCCATCACGCAATGTCGGGTTGGCCCCGGCTTTCAGCAACAGCAGAGCCATATCATCCCGCCCAAACATCACGGCAAAGATCAGTGGCGTGCGCCCAACAGCATTGGGAATATCCACCGCAGCCCCAGCTTTCAGCAACATGTTAGCAATAGGCATATCGCCTTTAAACGCCACACCTGCCAGCGCCGTGGCTCCTTTTTCATCCTGCAAATCAGGCTTTGCACCATGCGCTAAAAGTACGCTTACGGCATCCTTATGCCCATTGTAAGAAGCCAGAATAAGCGGCGTATATCCTTTTTCAGCCCGCAGATTCGGATCCATACCGGCCTGCAAAAAGCGGGCCAGCATATCTGCATCCCCTTCCCGCGCAGCGTTTAGAAAAAGTGCTTCAATCTGCTCACGCGTAAAGCCCTGTGCGCTACCACCGGTTGCCGGGGTGGCTGTTCCCTGCTCGGACGGAGTCCGGGAAGAAACTTCTGTCATGACTGACCTCCGGAAAAGAATGGTTTTGCAACAACGGTTATCTTACGCTGCCGCGTTATTTAGAAAAAGAACCATATCAGCCCCTTTGTCCATACCACAAACGCACAAGTGGCACGCCTGCTCCCTACCTTGGCAAAAAGAGCATTTCAGGCCCAAAATCACAGAGTTATGACAGCAGACCTGTTCAACATAAAAAGCTGCCTGCACGTCATCATCTCTTGCCGAAAAACGCCTAACCGTGGAATTGTGCGGAACTCTTATAAGGCACACCGCTTAGGGTGCTCATAACTTTCCGGCCATAATTCGTAATTACGGCCCAGTCTGGAGGATAGGTCTGCATGCGCGTTTCTCTTCCCACCCCTGTTCGCGCACCTGCACAAACGCAGGGCAGTGGCGCATCCAGCCTTGATACGCTGTGCATCAACACCATTCGCGCACTTGTCATGGACACTGTGCAGAAGGCCAATTCTGGCCATCCGGGAGCGGCCATGTCCATGGCACCGCTGACCTATACTCTATGGCAAAACCTTTTAAACTATGATCCAACCAACCCGCTGTGGCCTAATCGGGATCGGTTTGTACTGTCCATCGGGCATGCCTCTGCCCTGCTGTACTCTATGATCCATCTATCTGGCATCCGGCAGGTTACAAACGGCAAGATCACCAATGCTCCTGCTCTTACAACGGCTGATTTAGAGCAGTTCCGCCAGCTTGGCTCCAAAACACCGGGCCACCCGGAACATGGACATACAACCGGCGTGGAAACCACAACCGGGCCGCTAGGCGCTGGCTGTGGGAACTCTGTTGGCATGGCCATAGCAGAAAAGTGGCTGGCCGCACGCTTCAATAAACCGGGTTTTGACCTGTTTAACCACCATATTTACACCCTGTGTGGTGATGGTGACATGATGGAAGGCGTAAGCAGTGAAGCGGCTTCCCTCGCTGGTCATCTCCAGCTTGGCAACCTGATCTGGATTTACGATTCCAACCGTATTTCTATTGAAGGCGGCACCAACATTGCGTTTACAGAAAATGTGGCAGAACGCTTTGCGGCCTATGGCTGGCAGGTTCTGGAACTGAAGGATGCAAACGATACCGCAGCTTTCACCCAACTAATTGCCAAAGCCAAGGCTGAAACCAGCCGCCCAAGCATTATTATCGCACATTCGGTTATCGCATGGGGTGCGCCCAATAAAGCTGGTATGGCCTCCGCTCATGGGGAACCTTTGGGCGCAGAGGAAGTACGTGAAACCAAAAAGTTTTTCGACTGGCCAGAAGATAGCAGCTTCTTTGTGCCAGAAGTAGCGCTACAACATATGCAGGATGGCTTGGGTGCCCGTGGGGCCGCTGCCAGCGCCGCATGGAACAAACTGTTTGCCAATTACCATTCCTCACACCCAACCCTGGCCGCAGAGCTAGATGCCATTTTCAATGGCACGCTACCAGAAGGCTGGGATGCAGATATTCCAGTGTACGAAGCCAGCGCCAAAGGTGAGGCCTCCCGCTCCAGCTCTGGCGCGGTGTTAAACGCTGTAGCAGGCCGGTTGCCTTGGCTGCTGGGTGGTTCTGCCGATCTGGCGCCTTCCACCAAAACGCTACTAAAAGGCGAAAAAAGCTTTCAGCCCGCACAATGGGGCGGAAGCTATGCTGGGCGCAATTTCCACTTTGGGGTGCGAGAACATGCCATGGGGGCCATTGCAAATGGTATGGCCCTGTATGGCCTGCGCCCTTATGCGGCTGGCTTTCTGATTTTCTCGGATTACATGAAGGCCCCTATCCGCCTTTCCTCTATTATGGGCGTGCCTGTTACCTATATCTTCACCCATGACTCCATTGGTGTGGGTGAAGATGGCCCAACACATCAGCCTATCGAACAGCTTGTGCAATTGCGCGCTACGCCGGGCCTGATAACGCTGCGCCCAGCAGATGCCAACGAAGTGGCAGAAGCATGGCGTTTTCTGATCCAGCACCGCACCGGCCCCAGCGCCCTTGCCCTGAGCCGCCAGAACCTGCCCACGCTTGATCGCACCCGCTATGCACCGGCTTCTGGCCTCAGCAAAGGTGCTTACATTCTTGCAAGCAGTGAGCAGACACCAAAGGTCATCCTAATTGCATCGGGCAGCGAAGTTTCTTTGGCTGTCGGCGCGTATGAAGCCCTGAGCGCAGAAGGTATTCCGGCCCGCGTTGTTTCCATGCCCAGTTGGGAACTTTTTGAAGCCCAGCCACAATCTTACCGTGAGAGCGTGCTACCCGCCGCTGTAACAGGACGTGTGGTTATAGAAGCAGGCTCACCCATCGGGTGGGATCGCTATGCTGGGCCAACGGGTGAAATCATTGCCATGCGCGGCTTTGGTGCCTCAGCTCCAGCGGGCAAACTGCTTGAAAAATTTGGTTTTACGCCAGAAGCCGTATTGGCAGCAGCCAAACGGCAGGCAGGCTGAACAAACCAGATATTTCACCGCGCGTTATATTACATCGGCCTGCCCGGTTTTTAATCGGGCAGGATGGAGAAAGGATAACCACCAATGACATCCTCCGCCACGCCAAGCGCCAATCCATTACGGGCACTCGCAAAAGCCCATCAGTCCCCCTGGCTGGACTTCATCCGTCGCTCCTTTGTGGAGGATGGTTCACTGGCGCGCCTTGTGCAGGATGATGACATTCGTGGTGTCACCTCCAATCCTGCCATCTTCCAAAAAGCGATGGGAGAAGGCACGGAATATGATGCCCAGATGCGTGACATTCTGGCGCATGAAATTGTTTCCCCCGGAGTGCTCTACGAAAAACTGGCCGTTACAGACATTAAGGCAGCCGCCCGTGTTCTGGCCCCGGTGTATGAGCAGGCTCGTGGCAAGGATGGCTTTGTAAGCCTAGAGGTTTCTCCGTATCTGGCACGAGATCTGGCAGGCACAACGCATGAAGCCGCCCGCTTGTGGGCGGATGTGGCTGAGCCCAACCTGATGGTCAAAATTCCCGCAACGCCTGAAAGCATTCCGGCTATCCGGGCCAGCATTGCCGCGGGCATTAACGTTAACGTCACGCTTATTTTCTCTCTGAATGCTTACAAAGATGTTGTTGATGCGTGGTTGATTGGTCTGGAAGACCGGAAAGCCAAGGGCGGAGATCTCTCCCACGTTGCCTCCGTTGCCTCCTTCTTTGTCAGCCGGATTGACAGCAAGATTGATGCAGAAATTGATCGGCGCGTTGCTGCTGGGGATAAAGATGCCGCAGCGCTGAAGGCTCTACGCGGCAAAGTTGCCATTGCGAATGCCAAGATGGCCTATGTTTACTGGCAGGAAATGATGCAAACGCCGCGCTGGAAAGCGCTGGAAGATGCAGGTGCGCAAACTCAGCGCCTTCTGTGGGCCTCTACCGGCACTAAAGATAAAGCCTATAGCGATGTGCTGTATGTTGATAGCCTGATCGGCCCGCAAACCGTTAACACCCTGCCGCCTGCGACTATGGATGCCTTCCGTGACCACGGCACTGTGGCTGAAACACTTGGCACAGATATCGCCAATGCCCGACAGGTGATGGAAGATACCCAGCGCCTTGGTCTGGATCTGGAAGGAATTACCAAAACCCTTGTAGATGAAGGCGTGCTATCCTTTGCAGATGCCTTTGATGGGCTACTGGGCTCTGTTGCTGCCAAACAGGCCACCCTTTTGGGCGATAAACTCACCACCCTGAAAACAAGCCTGCCAGCCGATTTTCAGGAAGCAGTTAACAAAGGCCTCACCGCCTGGCGCAAATCTGGCTCTATCCGCCACATCTGGGCCAAAGATGCCGCGGTATGGACCAATGGGCCAGAAGCCAAATGGCTAAACTGGCTGAATACGGTAGACGACCGCCTGCACCATATTGCGGATCTGGAAGCTTTTCAGGCTGAAGTGAAGGCCCGCGGTTTCCATCAGGTTCTGCTGATGGGCATGGGGGGGTCCAGCCTTGGGCCAGAAGTGCTGGCCATGACCTTTGGCAAGCACGAAGGCTTTGGCCACCTTTACGTGCTGGACAGCACGGACCCGCAGCAGGTTGCCGCTTTTGAAAAGAAGATAGATCCGCACCACACGCTGTTTATTGTGGCCTCCAAATCCGGCAGCACGCTGGAGCCCAATATCATGCTGGCCTATTTTCAGGATCTGGCCAAACGGGCACTGAAAGAAAAAGCGGGGTCACATTTTGTAGCCATTACAGACCCGGGCTCTAAGCTGGAAGCCTTTGCCAACGCCGAGGGATTCTGGAAGATTTTTGCCGGTGACCCACAGATTGGTGGTCGTTACTCTGTTCTTTCTAACTTTGGCATGGTGCCTGCTGCGGCAGCCGGTGTACCTCTACGCTTGTTCCTTGAAGATGCACTGCGGGGTGTACGCATGTGTGATGGCAGCGTGCCGCCCGTGTCCAACCCCGGCGTTTTGCTTGGCACCATTATGGGCGTTGCCGCCACACAGTTTGGGCGCGATAAGCTGACGATTATCGCCACACCACAAATCATGGATTTTGGCGCGTGGATGGAACAGCTTATTGCTGAATCCACCGGCAAACATGGCAAGGGCATCATCCCCATTGACGATGAAACGCTGGGTGGGCCCAAGCGCTACGGCACAGACAGGCTGTTTGTTTATCTGCGCCTCGCCACCGAACATCGGCATGAGCAGGACGAAGCCATTTCAACCCTGATTGATGCCGGGCAGCCTGTCATCACCATCAACTTCCATAACAGACGCCAGATCGCGCAGGAGTTCTTCCGTTGGGAGATTGCAACCGCTGTTGCAGGTGCTTTCCTGAACATTGATCCGTTTGATCAGCCAGATGTTGAATCCACCAAGATTGAAACACGCAAGCTGATGGAAGCTTACGAAAAAACCGGCAAACTGCCCGCAGAAGAACCTTTTGCACAGCACGGCCCGCTGGTATTTTTTGCAGATCAAGCAAATGCGAACGCCCTTAAGGGAGATACCGCAACAGCTATCCTGAAAGCACACTTTGACCGCGTAAAAGCCGGAGATTACGTGGGGCTTCTGGCTTACATCGAACGCAACCGTGAAACACTGGAATGGATCCAGCATGTGCGCTTGCATGTGCGAGATGCCAAAACCATTGCCACGGCAGCAGAATTTGGCCCGCGCTTTCTACACTCCACCGGTCAGGCTTACAAAGGTGGACCCAACACGGGTGTTTTCCTGCAAATTACTGCGGATGATGCGCGAGACCTCCCCGTGCCGGGCACAGGTTATTCCTTTGGTGTTGTCAAAGCCGCTCAGGCACGTGGAGATTTTGACGTGCTAGCCGAACGCAAACGCCGTGCCCTGCGCGTGCATATTAAAGGAAATCTAAAAGAAGGCCTTGCAGCGCTTGCTTCCGCCCTGCATGACGCCCTGTAAAATATCAGACAGGAGAACATTATGCAGATTGGCATTGTTGGACTGGGCAGAATGGGCGGCAACATTGCCGTCCGCCTGACACGGCACGGGCACGACGTTGTTGTTTATGACCGCGATACCGCAATGGTGGAAAAAACCGTTGCCCGCGCAGAATCCGGTCGTGCTGTTGTCGCCAGCAACCTTGCCGATGTGGTGGAAAAACTGAACGGACCCAAAAGAATTGTGTGGTCCATGCTTCCGGCTGGCACCATTACGGAAGAAACCGTAATGGCTTTGGCTGGCCTGATGCAAAAAGGCGATATCGTTATTGATGGTGGCAACACCTATTACAAAGATGATATCCGCCGCGCCAAAATGCTGGCTGAGAAGGGCATTGATTACATTGATGTCGGCACATCTGGCGGTGTGTGGGGCTTAGACCGTGGCTACTGCATGATGTATGGCGGCCCGCGTGAAGCCGCCGATCATATTGATCCTATTCTGGCCTCTCTGGCACCGGGCATTGGAGATATCCCACGCACGCCAGGTCGTGATCACGCAGACCTCGACCCCCGTGCGGAACAAGGCTACCTTTACTGCGGCCCTGCCGGATCAGGCCATTTTGTTAAAATGGTTCATAACGGTATTGAATACGGCATGATGCAAGCCTTTGCCGAAGGCTTTGACGTGATGTACCGCAAGGACTCACCACTTCTGGCAGAAGATGAACGTTTCTCTCTCAACATGGCAGATATTGCCGAAGTCTGGCGCCGTGGCAGCGTGGTATCTTCTTGGTTGCTAGACCTTACGGCTCAGGCTCTGGCCCAAAATGGTGAACTTTCTGAATTCAGCGGTGAAGTGAGTGATTCGGGTGAAGGCCGCTGGACAATCGAAGCCGCTATTGAAGAATCTGTGCCCGTGCCGGTTATGACAGCCGCACTGTTCACGCGCTTCCGTTCACGCAGTGGCAATACATTTGCAGAAAAAGTGCTATCTGCCATGCGTTTTGGCTTTGGTGGCCACGTAGAAAACAAGAACTAACATAACATTTTAAACGCAGTGCAGGAGTCGGGAAGTATGACAGATAACGGACAGAACGGACTCAACCCGGGCCGTCCGCCTGCTTCCCGCATCCGCCTTGTTGTGTCTGACATGGATGGCACGCTGCTTACGCCGGAAAAACAGGTTACCCGGCATAGTATTGCCGCTATCCAGGCTCTTCAGCAGGCCGGTGTGCCTGTTTGTCTTGTTAGCAGCCGCCCTCCGGGTGGGATGGAAATGTATTTTGATGTACTGGGCCTGCACACGCCTTATGGCGCGCTGAATGGTGGCACCATTTTTAATGCAGACCGCACAATCCGCTCTCGCCTCTCACTAGACCCCGAAGCTGTTCAGGAAACCTTGGATATGCTGAAGGTGCATGACATTGATGCCTGGCTGTTCCGTGGACATGAGTGGTTGGTAACCAATGCAACCGGCGCATATGTAGAACCCGAAGCAAAAGCCGTGCGCATGACCCCTACGGCGGTGCCATCGTTTGATGATTACCAGCTGGATGTTGGCAAGGTGACTGGATCTTCTGCCGATTATGAAGCCTTGATGCGTCAGGAGCTGGAAATCGGGCAGTTGCTAGAAGGCCGCGCCAGTGTAGCCCGCTCCTGCCAATGCTTTTTAGATATCACCCCCAAAGATGCCAACAAGGGCTACGCCCTGCGCCAATTGGCCAATTTGTACAACGTACCCATAGAAGAAGTGGCCTGCATTGGGGATATGAACAACGACGTACCCATGCTCTCCATCGGTGGGCTTTCTATTGCGATGGGGCAGTCAAAACCCGAAGTGGCGGAAACAGCCCATTTTGTAACGGCCCCGAATTCAGAAGATGGCTGGGCCAAGGCTATAGAACAGTTTGTATTGCCCCGCGTGGCTCCTCTTTCAGACACGGCAGGAAAGACAGTATCGTGACAGAACAGAATACCGCCACCGGTGCCCTGCACATTTCTGCAACACGAGACAGCCTGATGCATGATCTGGCTGACTGGCTTGTTAAGCAGACGCTCCAGCGCCCAGAAGCTCCCTTCCGCATTGCGCTAAGTGGAGGTAGCACGCCGCAACATCTCTACCGCTTGATGACAGAAGAACCCTATGTCAGCCGCTTTCCGTGGCAGCGCATGCAGTTTTTTCTGGGAGATGACAGGTTTGTGCCGCACGATCATGCAGATAGCAATTATGGCATGATGCGCCGCCTGCTGTTTTCCCGCGTGCCTGTGCCCGCAGAAAACATCTTTCCCATGCCGGATAAAGGTACTGCGGAGCAAGCTGCCAAGGACTATGAAGCCACCCTGAAACAGATCTATCACGGAGATGCCCTTCAGGCAGGCAAACCCCTTTTTGACGTAAACCTACTGGGCTTAGGCACAGATGGGCATACAGCCTCGCTTTTCCCCGGTCAGCCGGTGTTACAGGAACGCACCGCATGGGTTGCCCCTTGCGTACCGCCTGTTGCCCCCCACACGCGACTGACACTGACATACCCGGCTATTCATGCCAGCCGACACGTTATTTTTCTGGTAGAAGGGGCAGACAAGAAAGAAGCTGTTACCCGCGTAAGAGCGCAGGATCCTGCCTGCCCCGCCAGCGCCATTACCAGTGCAGGAAATCTGATCTGGTTTTTAGATCAGCCCGCCGCTCCCGCACCGCAGAACTAACAGGATACAAACAGGCATGACCGCAACACCGCCCGATCCCGCTGCAGCCTTCAAACAGCAGGCTGCCATTAAAGCTGCATCTCTTGTGCAAGATGGCATGGCCGTTGGCCTTGGCACGGGTTCTACCGCCAAATTTGTTGTTGCTGAACTTGGCCGCCGTGTGCGGGAAGAAGGGCTGCGTATCCGCGCCATTCCTACATCCAGTGTCACAGAAAAACAGGCCAGAGAAGAAGGTATCCCCCTCACCACTTTTGGGGAACAGCCAGAACTTGATATCGCCATAGACGGGGCGGATGAAATTGAACCACGCACCCTCAACCTCATCAAAGGTTTGGGTGGCGCTCTGTTATGGGAAAAAATAGTGGCCTCTGCCGCCAAACAGTTTGTGGTGGTGGCCGATGCCACCAAATATGTAGACCATCTGGGTGCAAAATGCCCCCTGCCAGTAGAAGTTATTCCTTTTGGCTGGGAAAATGTTGCACGCCAACTGGGGGCACTGGGCGCACATGTTACACCACGCCGTAACCGTGATGCCTCTTTCTATCTGACAGATGAGAAGAACCTGATCATGGATTGCGTGTTTGGCCCCATGATGGAACCTGAAAAGCTGGGCCGCTCCATTCTGGAAATTGTTGGTGTGGTTGAACACGGGTTGTTCCTGCATATGGCGCGCCAAACCATTACTGCTGGGCCAGAAGGCATACGCATCCTCACCCCACAGCAGGATTAAAACATCACCCATGCCACAAAATGCTTCTGCCCACCCTACAGACAGCACACTCCCTGCCCAACCAGCAGCACGAAGTATTACCCGGCACCTACTGGTTATTATGGGTGTATGCGGGTCTGGCAAAAGCACTGTGGCTGAAGGGTTGCATAATGAATTGGGGTGGCCCTGGCTGGATGCAGATAGCCTGCATGCTGCCTCCAGCATTGAAAAAATGGCCCACGGCGTTCCACTGACAGATGAAGACCGCCAAGGCTGGTTGGCCCGTTGCCATGCCTGGTTGGCAGAAAAACAAAAAGCCGGAACGGGCGGTATCCTTGCCTGTTCCGCCCTCCGCCGCGTTTATCGTGATCGACTTCAGCAAGATGGCGTAAAGCCTATATTTATCTATTTAAGCGCAGATACATCTGTGCTGGCACAAAGGCTAAAAACCCGGGCCGACCACTTTATGCCTGCCTCTTTATTACCTAGCCAGTTGGAAACGCTGGAACCGCCACAAGCGGATGAGAAAGCGCTTACTTTTTCCGTGCTCCCAGAACCAGCAGAAATTATCGCAGAAATTCTAACACGCTTGAGAACTCTTCCCTTAAACATGTAAACGCTACGGGAGAAGCTAGTGGGACACAATTACGCCAAACCCCTTACATCCGGGCAAAAAATGGAACGCCTGTTGGCACGTATTCCACCGGGTTGGCACATTGCGTTGGAGCGTCAGACTGGTGAGGCCACATGGCGTGCCCTTACGCATGCCCCGGATAAAGAAGGAAGCTGGAGCGCACCTTATGCTGATCCAGCAGATGCATTGGAAGAAGCATGGCGCAACAATCGTTCAGTGCTTGTCTAATTTTTGCATGAAGCTGGGCCGCTACCGCCCTGCTTTGTCCGATGTCACCTTACGGTAGGGTTTGCCGGTTAGACTATTTATTCTAACCTTACGGGGGCGCTTGGGCGTTTCATCTGGCACAACGTGACACGGTACACCTTCAGCCTGCCGTGCTTTTGCAAAGCGTTGCGCATGTGAAAGTTGAGATGCCTGATAAAGCAGCTTGTCCCCCAGCATAACCTTGTGCTTACGCACGATAATTTTCCTCCAAGAGTTCACCATATCCGCACTAACATGGTGCTTGTGGCGCATCTATCTGTATCCTATCGTATATAAAAACAGGATACGCTCCATGCCTTCATTGCTGACACGCCTTTGTTGTTCCTCCCTGCTGATTGCGGGATTGGGCTCTTTTGTTGCTTCCTCCGCCATAGCACGCAGCGTTACGGATATGAGTGGCCATACCGTTGAGATCAAGGACGACCACCCAGCCATTGCAGACCTCTGGTTTGCCCATAATGAAATTTCCGTCATGCTGGGGGCCGCAGACCGTATCCGGGTTTCTGCCGAAAATCCGGTGGATAGCCCGTGGCTGTTCAAGGTGGCGCCTATCATGAAAAACGCCCATACGGGCGTGCGGCCTGATACCGCCAGCGCAGAAAATTTACTGGCCCTCAATATCGGTCTGGCTTTTGTGCCAACATCTGCAAAGGCAGAAGAACTACGCAGAATGGGCGTGCCCACTTTGTGCGCAGAATATACAACTCTGCCACAGATGCTGAAATCTATGGATATGACAGCCCAAGCGCTGGACACACCGGAAGCCACTCGGGTTGCTCAGTCTTACAAAGAGGACATGGAAGCAACGCTTAAGCAATTAAGCACCCGGTTGGCCAATCTGCCCGCCGCAGAACGCCCTCGCGTTTTGCATATTGCGCGCCTGAACCCATTGCAGATTGATGGTACAGACACACTGATAGATGCCTGGATACAAACTGCTGGCGGGCACAATGCTGCAACGGTCAGCGGCAACCATCGCCCTGTTTCCTTTGAACAAATTGCCGTGTGGAATCCGGATGTCATTATTATCGGAGCCTCCGCAGGCATGCCGGACGCGGCCTCCCCTCTAAGGTCTCTGGCTGCTTTCAAAAACGGACGGGCATGGATAAACCCACGAGGCGTATTTGCATGGGACAGATACGGCGCGGAGGAGCTACTTCAACTT
Source organism: Acetobacter sp. DmW_125128 (assembly GCF_008704325.1). Lineage (NCBI taxonomy): Bacteria > Pseudomonadati > Pseudomonadota > Alphaproteobacteria > Acetobacterales > Acetobacteraceae > Acetobacter > Acetobacter sp. DmW_125128. The sequence goes on from NZ_VHOP01000006.1 coordinate 95,467, forward strand.
CAATGGGTTGCGCAAAAACTGCACCCAGATCTTTTTGCAGATACGAATATGCACAAGGCCACACAGGCCTTTTACCGCAAGTTCTTCCATTATCCTTTAACAGATCAGGAAGCTGACCTTATTCTGGCTGGAAAACCACCTGCTCCATAACCAGCATGCATCATATTTCATAAAAGTGCATGACACTTATGTGATGTGTTGGACGTTGGTCAGCCGTCCTGTTATGTCCGATTCATGACAGGACTGCTAGACCACCTGCGCACTCATAAAACACCTGCACGCCTTTTGCTAACCTTACGTGCCTTGGTGCGCACGGATTCTCTGTGGCTTGTTGCTCTGGCGGTTCTTATTGGTCTGCTGGCTGGCGGTGCGGTCAGCCTTATGACCAAAGCAACCTTTCTGGTTCATCAGATTCTAGCTCCCGGTCATTCTCGGCTTTCTGGCCTTCAACATATTACACCCCTGCATGCCCTGCTGGTTCCAACCTGTGGGGGATTGTTGCTGGGATTATGGAACCTTGCCCTTACCCGCCAGCGCCATCGGCCTGTAGACCCTATAGAAGCCAATGCCCTGCATGGTGGCCGCATGAACCTGAAAGACAGCCTGATTGTTGCAGGGCAAACTGTTCTTTCAAACGGTTGCGGTGCTTCTATTGGGCTGGAAGCCGGTTTCAGCCAGATTGGAGCCGCGTTTGGCTCTCGCATTGGGCGCAACCTCAGCATGCACCGTGCAGATATACGCCTGTTGGTAGGGTGTGGTGCGGCAGGCGCTATTGGTGCTGCGTTTGATGCCCCACTGGCAGGAGCTTTTTACGCATTTGAACTGGTTATTGGTTCCTATGCCTTTCCCCTACTGGCACCTGTGGCCTGTGCATCTCTCTGTGCTTTGGCTGTTGTTCATCTTGCAGGAGCTAATCTGCCAGAACTTTCTCTTACGCTGCCACAAACCATTCCTTCACTGGCATATCCGTTCCTCATACTGCTTGGCATTGCCACAGCCTTTATTGGCGTTGGGCTGATGAAAAGCGTAACGCTTACGGAATCCCTTTTCCGTCGTATTCTGCCAGCCCTTTGGCTGCGCCCGGCAGTAGGGGGGGTACTGGTTGGGTTACTGGCCCTCGTTTCCCCATCTGTGCTGTCTTCTGGGCATATGGCCATGCGGGAGGGGTTGATGATGCCTCCGGCATTGTGGCTGGCCATAGGGCTGCTCCTGCTTAAGGCCTTGGCCTCTACTATCTCTATTGGAAGTGGATTTCGTGGTGGGCTCTTTTTTGCATCTCTCTATTTGGGGGTTCTAACAGGTGCAGCCTTTACGGGGCTTACAGCACCTCTTCTGCCTCTGCCCATTACACTTTGCACCGTTGCCGGTATGTGCGCACTGGCAACAACCATTATTGGGGGGCCCTTCACCATGATTCTGTTGGCACTGGAAACAACGCACAGCGCCAACATGACGGCAGCAGTGGCACTGGCAGCCATTACATCCTCACTCACCACACGGCGTATTTTTGGCTATTCCTTCACCACCTGGCGCTTTCACCTCCGTGGGGAAAACATTCGTTCTGGTGTGGATGTAGGCTGGATGCGTACACTGACTGTAGGGCAAATGATGCGCACGCAGGTTGATACCCTACCCGCTGAAACGTCTGTAGCCCAAGCACGCACGGCATTTACGGGCCGTGCGCCTCGTTACATCGTTGTGCTGGATAAGCAGCACCACTGCATGGGGTTGGTGGAATATACGCAAATCCAATCCATGATAACGCCTTCCGACCATCCCGTACAAAACCTTCTGCCACCGGACAGCATGGTTCTGGCTCCGGAAGACAATCTCTCCCGCGCTTTAGCTGCATTTGAACGCACAGGCTTGCCTGCCTTGGCTGTGACAGACACAGACCACAATGTGCTTGGCATACTGAGTGAACGCTATGTTTTGCGCCGCTATGCAGAAGAACTGGAACGCACCCGCCGAGAGCTTGCCGGAGAAAAACACCGGCGCTAGCACATCACAAACCAGAGAAAATTGTTAATTATAGCGTGGACGTGAAGTTGCATACGTTATCCATACGGTATGCAGCCACGTTAAATGCTTTTGGTTAACCACTACAGACGGCGGAATTATCTATGCCTGCTCCTACCCTTCTGCCTTCCACCATGAAAGCCATCTGCTTTACGCAGGCAGGCGCACCCGATGTCCTGCTCCTGGAAACCATTCAGGTTCCGCAACCTGGCCGAGGAGAAGTGCTGGTGCGCGTGATGGCTGCTGGCGTAAACCGGCCGGATATCATGCAGCGCAAAGGGCTTTATCCACCTCCGCCCGGAGCCTGTCCAAGATTAGGGTTGGAAATAGCCGGGGAAGTTGTCGCACACGGCCTGCCACAAGATGGTGTCACAATGCCTGCCATAGGAAGCCGCGTATGCGCGTTGGCAAATGGGGGCGGCTATGCAGAATATTGCCTTGTACCTGCCGGGCAATGTTTACCTTGGCCAGAAGGCTTTAATGCCATAGAAGCCGCCGCCCTACCGGAAACTTTTTTTACCGTGTGGTCCAACCTTTTTATGCCCACCATGCTGCCCAAAGATGCACGGGTATTGATTCATGGTGGTAGCAGCGGCATTGGCACAACGGCTATACAGCTTGTTAAGGCTTTTGGCGGCACGCCCTTTGCAACAGCCGGAACGGATGAAAAATGCGCTCTGTGCGAACAACTGGGTGCACAGGCCATTAACTACAAGACGGAAGATTTTGCCGAACGCATTACTGAGCTCACCAAAGGCGAGGGCGTAAACGTTATTCTTGATATGGTGGGTGGCCCTTATTTTGAGCGAAATCTCAAAAGCCTCGCCTTTGATGGCAAGCTCATCATTATCGCACTGCAAGGTGGCGCAAAGGCCGAACAGGCCAATCTGGTGCGGATTATGACACACCGGCTTATTGTAACAGGCAGCACATTGCGCCCACGCGATAGCGCCAGCAAAGCCCGCATTGCACAGGATCTAAAAGAAAAAGTCTGGCCTTTGCTGACAAACCGCACAATACGCCCTTTTATCCATCAAACTTTTCCATTGGCACAAGCTGCGGCGGCGCATCAGGCAATGGAAGATGGACACCATTTGGGTAAAATTATCCTAACAGTCGATTCTCTTGCAGTATAAATTTGGTTTTATACTAAGGTACCCCTCAGGCGCTTTAAGCCAAGACCTTCTAGGCGCCTGAAAAGGTTATCTTCCTCTCCCAACATAGGTATGCGGCGTTTGCGGCACTTGACCAAGTGCGCGTCTTCAAGAATTTTGACGCCTCATGGAAACACCATCCACCCTTCCCTCATCTGTTCTAGCGGATCGGCTTACTGCCGTTCGCCAGAATATTGACGCAGCAGCACACACAGCAGGCCGGAATCCCGCCTCTGTCACGCTGGTTGCCGTTTCCAAATTTCATCCGCTTTCCAGCGTGCAGGAAGCCCTTGCCGCAGGCCAGCGTGTGTTTGGAGAAAACCGTGTGCAGGAAGCTGCCAGCAAGTTTCCCACCCTGCGGGCAACTTACCCTGACCTTCGGCTGCATTTGATTGGTGGCCTGCAAACAAACAAAGCGCGTGATGCAGTACGCATTGCCGATGTTATAGAAAGCTTGGACCGGCCGGAACTGGCAGAAGCTCTAGCCAAAGCAGCAGATAAAGAAGGTCGCCTGCCTGAGCTGCTCATTGAGGTCAACACAGGCGATGAGCCCCAGAAATTTGGTGTCCCGCGTGAAAAAGCAGATAGCTTTATCCGCACCTGTCGCCAGCAGTTTGGGGCAAAGTTGCAAGGGCTGATGTGCATTCCTCCCGCCATGCAAGACCCTGTGCCGCATTTTAGGCTTCTGCACAGCATGGCGCAGGAACATGGGCTCCCTGTTATCTCCATGGGGATGTCTGCCGATTACCCACAAGCCATTGCCGAAGGGGCAACTCTTGTGCGTGTTGGCACCGCAATTTTCGGGCCGCGGCCACCTTCTCCCTGATTTTCATTTTCTGGGTGGAAGCCAGTATGCCTTGCTTCCACCTATCTGCGCCCTTTATGCAGGGCGAACGGGGCAACGTGCCCCTGTAAGACTGACGTGGAGCCAGAGACACCATGACTGACCCCGCCAACAAACCGGCTGGTTCTCCTCCTACAGGAGATCAGCCGCATGTGGCTTCAGCGCCGGAACCGCGGCGCATTACGGAATTTGACGCCGACCAACCGCAGCACGCTGCCGCCCCTGTTGGCTTTGCCGCTCTGCTGGGTGTGTTGGGCGTTGTGTATGGTGATATCGGCACCAGCCCACTTTACGCCTTCCGCTCTACTGTAGAAGTTATTTCGGGCCACCATCAGGTTGCTCCGTGGGAAATTCTGGGCGTTGCCAGCCTGATTTTCTGGACACTGATCCTGATTGTCACGGTCAAATACGTCATCCTGATCATGCGGGCTGACCATAATGGTGAGGGCGGTATCCTTGCTATTATGTCCCTTGCCCAACGTGTGGTGGTTAACCAGAAAACCCGATGGATATTAGGGTTAGTTGGTATTGTAGGCGCCTGTCTGTTTTTTGGTGATGGTATTATTACCCCTGCCATTTCCGTGCTTTCCGCCATTGAAGGCGTGGAAGTGAGCGTGCCCGCCGCGCATGACTTTGTGATACCCGTAGCCATATTGGTGATTATCAGCCTGTTTAGCGTACAGTGGATTGGCACAGGCAAAGTTGGCACCATATTTGGGCCAATCATGCTGCTGTGGTTTGGCACACTAGGTGCGCTGGGGCTGATCGAAATTCTACATCACCCAGCTATTCTCACGGCGCTTTCACCTACCTATGCGCTGGAGTTCATCTTCTACCACGGCAAGCTTTCCTTCCTTGCCCTCGGTTCTGTTGTGTTGTGCGTAACCGGGGCTGAGGCTCTGTATGCCGATATGGGCCATTTTGGCCGTGCACCCATCCGTTATGCATGGCTCTTTTTTGTGCTGCCCATGCTAGTGCTCAACTATTTCGGTCAGGCTGCTCTGGTTATTGCTGACCCCAAAGCTCTGGCAAACCCCTTCTTCCTGCTATGCCCACATTGGATGCAGGGACCAATGGTGGTGCTTTCTACTTTTGCAACCGTTATTGCCAGTCAGGCTGGCATTTCCGGCGGCTTTTCCATCTGCCGCCAGTTGATCCAGCTTGGCTATATGCCCCGCCTGCGCATTACCCACACCAATGCGGAAGAAGAAGGCCAGATTTATCTGCCAGACTTCAACCGCTTTCTGGCTGTGGGCGCTGTGCTGCTGGTGGTGGCCTTCCGCAGTTCTGATGCCTTGGCGTCCGCCTATGGTATTGCGGTTACGGGTACATTTATCTGCACCTCTGTTCTGGCCATTGTCGTTTTCCGGCGCCATTTTGACTGGCCAGCATGGAAAGTAGGCGCTGTGTTTGGTAGCTTCCTGCTGCTGGACAGCACCTTCTTTGCCGCCAACGCCCTTAAAATTCCTGATGGCGGTTGGGTGCCTGTGTTACTTGGCTGTGTGTTAACGCTGATGATGACCACATGGAAAAAGGGTCGCAGCCTTATTATTGCGCGCCAGCGGCAGGATAGCCTGCCCATGGGGTCCTTTATCGCGCGCCTTCCGCAGTCCCGCATTATTCGCGTGCCCGGCATGGCTGTGTTTATGACCAGTACACCAGACTTTGTGCCCCCGTGTCTGCTGCATAATCTGCGGCATAACAAGATTTTGCATGACCACGTGCTCTTCGTAACCGTGCAGAACCTTGATCAGCCAGAGGCAGAACGCGGCCACCGTGTAGCTGTGGAGGAACTGGCCCCAGATATCTACCGCATTGTGCTGCGCTACGGGTTTATGGAAATGCCCAACATTCCCCGCGCACTGGAAGAACTGAAAGCGAACGGTGTGGATTTTGATGCCCTTCAGGCATCCTATTTCACATCTCGCGAGCTGATTACCCGGTCTTCTGTGCCACGTATGTCACGCTGGAGGATGTCTATCTTCCTGTTCATGCTCCGCAACTCTACCTCCAGCATGGAATTCTTCCGTATTCCGCCGGATCGTGTTGTAGAACTAGGCGTGAAAGTGGCTATCTAATACTGTGGAGCAGGACACACTCGCCCTTTATATCCACTGGCCATTCTGTTTGGCCAAGTGCCCGTACTGTGACTTTAACTCACACGTGCGGGCAGAAATTCCACAGGCGCGCTTTGCCCAGGCGCTCCGTACAGAACTTGCACACGAGGCAAACCGTTTGGGCCGCCGCCGTCTGACATCCATCTTTTTTGGCGGCGGCACGCCTTCACTTATGGCCCCACAAACAGTCGCAAGTTTGATAGATGATGCCACATCCCTGTTTGACGCGGCCCCCAACCTTGAAATTACGCTGGAAGCCAACCCAACCAGCGTAGAAGCTGAAAGGCTGAAAGATTTTAGGCAGTCCGGGATAAACCGTGTCTCCCTCGGCATTCAGGCCCTTAATGATAAGGCATTGCATTTTCTGGGCCGTCAGCATTCCGCTACGCAAGCACTGGCTGCACTGGAACTTGCCCGCTCATTGTTCCCCCGCATTACGTTTGACCTGATTTACGCCCGCCCCAACCAGAGTGTGGCCGCATGGAAAACTGAGCTGGAGACAGCGCTGCAACTGGTAGCAGACCATGTCTCGCTCTATCAGTTGACCATTGAACCCGGCACCAAATTTGAAGCTCTTTATCGGCAGGGCAGCTTCAGCCTGCCTGATGAAGAAACAGCCGCTGAACTTTATGAAACAACAACAGCCATCACCCATGCGCATGGGCTGAATGCTTACGAAGTTTCCAACTACGCCAAACCGGGTAGTGAAAGCCGCCATAATCTGACCTACTGGCATTACGGTGATTATCTGGGCCTTGGCCCCGGCGCGCATGGGCGCATTACACTGGATGGCCAACTGTATGCTACGCGCAGGCACCGTGCGCCTGAACCATGGGCCGAACTGGTGGAACGCACAGGTTCTGGCCAGACATCTCAGGAACCACTTGTACCGCAGGAACGTGCACGAGAAATGCTCTTAATGGGCCTGCGTTTACAGGAAGGCGTTGCGCTCAAACATTTTGAGGCACGCACAGGCCTACACCTGTCTGAAACCCTAGACCCGGTTATTCTGGCGGCTGCGGTGGAAGAAGGTTACCTTGTGCAAACCCCCACCCATTTACACGCCACAGAAGAAGGCCGATTACGGCTGGAAGCCCTGCTGCATGCGCTGGTGCTTTAAAAATAGAGCCTTGTCTGATGTAAGTGACGCACTACATTGGAAAAATGCTTAATCTGATCAAGCTGGCTGTGGGTGTTGAATCACTCGAAGATCTGACTGAACGGCTGAAACAGCCCTTCAATACCTATGCTCATCCAGATTATGATGTTCCTTTACCGGTAGTGCACACACGCTCTTTTCCCAAACAAAAAGATGCCCTTCTGGATGGTGGTTCACTGTACCGCGTCATCAACGGGCTTATTCTATGCCGACAGCCCATTATGGATATTCAAACCACAACACGGGCGGACGGCACACAAGGCACACTTATCTTGCTTTCTCCCAAGATTATTCCCGTACAACCCCGAGCCATACGGCCATTTCAGGGATGGCGCTATCTGCAAAGCCAAGATGCACCCACTGATTTGCAGGGCACTCCAACGCACGCCGTAGGCCTGCCTCTTTCTCTGCAGAAAAAACTGTTAGAGCTTGGCCTCTAAAATATTCCCTACCAACCACGAATAACAGCACGGCCAGTGTAGGGAAGACTACAAAATTTCACCTCTCCCAATTCAATCAGGCAAGATGCATACTGGCCATTGAGCTGTTGAACTACGGCATTACCTGTATAGGGCGCCTTACAGAATGTGGCATTTCCTACTATAACTGAACATCTATAATATCTGCCGTTTTCCGACGTTAAAGGCAGCACAGCGTCCCCTGTAAAGGGCAGGCCACAAAATACAGGATGACCATCAGAAAGCTGACAGGCCGCAATATTATGCGCGATGCTTTGCGCCAATACGGCTGTTGGGAACCCAAGACAGAAAACCATAAGACCTTTTATAAAATGCTTGGCTTGCATGTGTTTGCTATCCTCAATTGGTACTTATGCATGCCAATTGAACTGGAATGACCCTTTGGCAATATGCTGGCATATGATGGAATGATGATTTTTTCAAAAACCTCCGTAAAAGTCTATTTCCTGCCTTGACGCCCCTCAGCAATATCTCTACAAAGCGCCTCAACACAGCCTCTTGTCCCGTTCGTCTAGAGGCCTAGGACACCGCCCTTTCACGGCGGCAACACGGGTTCGAATCCCGTACGGGACGCCACTCCCGTCCAAAACTGGGAACTTTCGGGTTCAGTTTAGGACGGTCCGAGACAAGCTGGTTCATCAGCCTGTCTTTCCTTCCAAAAATACGGATTTCTCTGTCATCGACCTCAATGCGATCGACGATCGCACGGAGATACTCCTTGCGCATGGCGACGGGACCATCGGCCAGCTTTGCCCGCAGGTCATGAGAGAAGCGTCCGATCATTTCATCGGTAATGACCGGCACGACCATCGCCGGGGCTTCCGCCATCGCGCAAAGGCGCCTGGTTTCATCCCGCTGGGCCTTCAGTGCATCAAGCCGTTCCCTGAGCGTGGGATCGGTGGCATCGACAACGCCATTTTCGATAGCCGCATACAGCCTTTGCACCTTCTGTTCGGCTTCACGGGATGCGTTACGCAGACTCTCCTTGCGGGCGGCATCACGGTTATGGTTGGCAGCATAGTGTGCCAGGAGTGCCTCCAGAATCACGCCAAGCCTGTCCTTCGTGAGCAGACGGGTGGCGAGATGCTCCATGACCAGCGTATCGAGCAGATCCATCCGGATGCTCCGTCCCTTGCAGGCCGTCTTTCCCTGCCGGGCCTGTGTCGCGCAGGTATAATAGCGATAACGACCGTATTTCCCTGTCCGCAACGTCATCCCGCCCCCGCAGGTGGCGCAGACTGCCAGCCCCGTCAGCAGGCATGGACCATTGACGATCCGGGGCGCCGTCACACGCGGGGTGTTCTGTTTCAGACGCCGTTGCACTTCCGCAAACTCGCTACGAGGAATAATGATTGGAGCATCCATGGTGATCACCTCATCCGATGCTTTCTTACGGCCCGTTTTCGCTTCGACCACATTGAACGCATGCGTGCCCGCATAGGTCTCGCGCGTCAGCACGTCATGAATGAATTTGCAGGAAAATCGTGAACCGGTCTGCGTACGGTATCCCTTTGCATTGAGAAGGTTGACGATCGCCTTGATGCCGAGCCCGCCGGACTGTCCATCTCCGTGACGGTAGAGTTCGAAAATGAACCTGACCGTCTCAGACTGGACTGGATCGATCTCCAGCTTCTTCTTGATTTTCTGCCCGCGACGCTCCGCCTCCACGGTACGATAGCCGAAGGGCGGGCGGGAGCCGTTCCAGAATCCCTGACGGGCATTCTCGTTCATCGCCCGCAGTGTATGCTTGGCATTCTCACGGGACTGATATTCGTCGAACAGCGCCACGATCTGACGCATCATCACAGAGGATGGATCATCTCCCAGTTCCTGCGTGATCGAAATCAGCCGGATCCCCTGCTTTGCAAGACGTCTGACGTTGAATTCAAGCTCGAAATGATCACGGAAAAAGCGGCTGAAGGAATGCACAACGACAACATCGAACCGTCCTGGTTTCTCCGATGCTGCCTCCATCAACTTTTGAAATTCCGGTCGCCGGTCATCTGTCGCCGAAGCACCCGCCTCAATGAAAACTTCGACGACCTCCCAGCCTTTCGCGGCACAATACGCTTCAGCCTGACGCTGCTGATCGGGGATTGACAGGTCGTGCTCGGCCTGCCGCCCTGTTGATACGCGCAGATAAAGAGCCGCGCGCAGGGACGGCTGTGGCTGGAGGGGGCTCGAAGCAACGGGCAAGGATGTCATCGCAAAACCTCGTCAGAATATCGATTTCCGCTTTGTCGACCGGGATTTCTGGCGGCAGATCATCCTGAACCCGCCAGTTGTGCATTGTGTTGGAGAGTACCACGGACCGCTGTCCTGAGCCAGAGTCGATGGGTCTGTTCCCGAGTGTTGAGCTTGTAACGGTTCGTCCGGGCGATATCGCGCGTTTCATGAGCGTAAGTCCGCACCGGGAGTGCCGACATTTAGCTGCCTGAAAGTAATGGATCTCTGAATGTGATACTGAATACTTTCAGTTTCTATAAAACGCGATGTACCTATCTTTATCGTTACGATCCTGCCTGATGCCGCAAAGCAGTATGCTGACCTGCGTACAATGTCGAAGAGTTCAGCAGAGGTCGCGATTTCAATTACTTTTGGGAAATCGACTATTTCCAGCATCATTCTGCTTTCAACCTGTACTTCGTTGAAAGCAGCCTCGATGAGGGTACGGGGAACAAAAACTGCAATTTCTATTGCAATTTTCAGATCGAAACGAGAAATGCCCCCGTCATGATGTGCGCGGCCTGCCGCTCCGATCACATCGCAATCGTATTTTCTGCGGTTATTATACGAACACTATACTGGAGCGAGATTTTTTTATCTCTACGGCCGGTCGAACCGGTTTGCGGAAGAAAGAACTGAATTCTGCCTTTCAGGCCACTCTGGGCACACGGCGCCTGTGTCGCATGGGCTGCGTCAGGAGTTCCTCTGCTTGCTATGCTGCGGTTTATAACCATCGAGTATGTCAAGAATTTCTTTGGGAAGTGGTGGAAGAATCAGAGCCGGTAGTTTCATGCATACAGGTTTTTCTTTTTCTCCCATGTCCGTTGCTACTGGGGAGACATCCGGGGAATATAAACTAGGAGCAGCGATACCTGCCGTGTCGGCGACGTCCTCTGCCCGATCGTCATACAGGTGTGGATCATAAGCGTAGCCATAAACCGGGTCCTGCCGTGCAATCGACCCGTCATCCCGAGTGAAATCCAGTTCGCGCCCGATCACCTCTGGCAGAGAAAGATCGCTTTGCAGGCACGCGATATCCGCAGCGCGGAACAGAGCCCGGCTTCCCGGAGCAGAAGGCTTTTTCAGACCCCAGTCCTGAAACCACAGCGCATACCCAAGCGTCGCCCGGGTCATACCTCCATCCCGCGGATCGTCCATGAAACTCCGGCCCGCTGTCAGAAAACCAGGGTCAGTTTCACATGTCGGGCGGTAGGGCGGCCACACGTCGTCCGTGGGATGTATCGGCAGATAGGCACGGCAGGCCAGAACATCCATGGCGGCAAGAATATGCGCGACCGGTCTGAAATGTTTAAGCATCTCCGCAAGTGTACGTTTGCTGAGATGAGTCTTTTCTCTCTCGCTGACTTCCCGTTTTCTTTTTCTCAGCAGACGCGAGGGAGTGGAGGGCTCCATGACATAATCATCAACAGTGCTGAATGGATCAATCCCCCTGCGGCCAGCCTGAAACACGTGCAGGCAACGTTCCCACGATATGGGTATGTCGGGATGATGCAGCGACAGACGGGCGGCGATATGCACCGCCCGACCAATGTAGCGGCAGCCCTCTTCAATAATGGTGGCCCGGATCGCACTGTATTCTGAAAAACCGTACCGAGGCATGGCCGTTTTGAGCCTCGTGCCGATATCGGCAATCCGCATCTGCAACCGCCAGAGATCATGCTCCTGATAGAGGTTCTGGAGCTCAAGAGCCTTGTCGAGACTGCTGAGCGGCTGTGCGTGGATCTGATCGAGCAGCTTCCGCCTGACCGATCCAAGATCATCCAGCGTCTGGAGGTCGAACGGCCTGAGAAAATCCAGGAACTGCCGCCCCGATGTGCGCTGGCGGGCCAGCAACTGCAGATGCTGCCGTTCGAGAAGCATCATTTCCAGATGGAGACAGTCATCCGTGACAGAAGATGACCTGTCACGGCTATCCGACCACATGCTGCCGTATTTCTGCCCCCTACTCCGACGCCCGGCTGTAAAGTTCCTTTCGGCTGCGACGAGAAGACCCTGAAGAGCAAAATTGTTGCTCTCACCCGGTCGATTGATATCGAAGAAAACCGTATGCCTCTCGAAATTTTTTTTATTTTTTTCCATAGACATAACTGATCTCTTTCGGTTGACATTTTTCAATGTCGCGGCATACAGCCAACGAGACTAAATTCCCGTGGAGTTACGTGACAATCCGCATGAGCAAATTATTCTTCATGTAATTGACGCGCTTGCGCAGATGTCTCTTCCGAGTTCAGACTGCCCGTTTCATTATATCTGTAACTGTTTGGAACAGGCATAATAAACTCATTCAGTAGCTGGCGTATTTCTTCCTTTATAAGACGAGAATCCTCATCATCTTGTGACACTCGCATAGGAAGGGGTTTCTGGCTAAACACACGATGAAAATGTTCAAGAACATCAATGTTATCTGTCGCCATCTGCATAAGACCGAGCAGGTCTCTCTTGCCAAAATCGGAGAGGATCAGAAATCGTAAAAGAGCAGCTTCGTCTTTTTTTGGTCTCGCTATGCCGATATCTGACATCTTGTCATAAGTTGTTATACGATTTCGTTTTTTTCCTATTTTTCTTACATCAATGATCATTTTTGACAGATCAAATCTCATCTTAACAAGCAACGTGAGACATTCTTCTGTACCCAGTCTGTCAACAAGAGATTCAGATATTCTGCAGTTACCCAGATTCAATTCAATCTTCCGCAAGACATCTGATACATATATCTTTTGAGAAGCCATCTCCTCAGTAAATTGCGGAAAATATGCTTTAAGAGAATTACGCTGGTTCGGAGGATACAACGGGGAAATACCAAATCCGTAGACAGACTGCTGGATTGTGCGATAGTACCAATTTGCAAAGAAGCCCATCCATAGAAACGCAGCAATGCGTAATGGTGCCCGAGCTGAAAGCGGCTTGGGAGAACCGGTGAGGTTTGTTTCGGATAGGCCGGGATGAATATTCATCGCACCAGCCAAACGCACTGTAGAGATAAAACGAACTTCTGCTTCTGGCAAAGGGTATGTTTGCAGTATCTCCATAAATAGATTACGCGCAGAATCGATAAAACCGATCTGCTCCTGATTACGCCTGTAAAAGTCGAAAAGACGAATCATCAGAAGATGCTGTGTACGTGACGGGTCGAAAACAAACCCGATATAGCCATCAAATACGTCTGAGAACGTATCTTCTCTGACAAGAGTATTTAAACCATCAAGTATACTCTGATCCATTTTAAGTATCGCACGTGTGGCTGTTGCAGCCATTGCTGTATTTCCACGCGGTCCAAGAATTTTTTTTGACAGCGCCTCGGCACGTCCAGGCATGATGCGACCGCCCGTCTCCCGTATAAATTCGACAACTTCTACTGAACCAATTCGCGCCGCATCATATGGAGTGGAGTGTGACATGATCAACAATTCCTTCTAGAACATTATTAGAAAATCAATACATTTTCAATAACGTTTGAAAAAACACTAATCTTTCTATCGTCGACAAACAGGATATCACTGGCATGGTCAAAGAATGACGTTCCGCTTTTCCGCTTCTCTGTGAGTCGATTTCCCGAACATAGCACAGTCATTTTTCAGATATTTTCTGTTTGCTTTTGTTTTTTTTCCTCAAAATCAGGAAAAAATTTAAATTGGAATCATGCTTTAAATATCCATCACAGAATCGTGAATTCGCTCTAAGGTATCGAAAAATATTCAAATAAACCAATATATTATATTTTTTAGCCTAGAAAATTATCGTCACATCGTGGAAAAATGCATAAAAAAACGCTCAATCTAATTAAAAAAAATTCACTCTTTTATTTTGAATTGAGCTGAGAAGAGCTGTTTGGCCGGACGGCGACCGGTTCAGAGCCTTTTGGGGCGTTAGCCATCTGACACCAAAGCAGCCTTGCCGATTACAGGCATAGTCTACAGAAATTGTTTTTCCGCACTTGCTTCTGTAGTAATGAATCAGATTCCAATCTGCCAGCACCCTCACATTCGCAGAAAACTACCGCTTTCAGCGAACTTTCCTCCGATAAAAAGGTCTTCATAGCCTACTGTATTCAGCATTTTCCGCAGAAAGTCCTGTGCGGCTGAATCACTTTTCAATCTGCACCCGCCCTCACATCGTGGGAAAACTGCTCCTTCCAGCGAATTGGCTTTTGGAAAAAGGGGCTTCTCAGACTACTGTAATCAGCATTTTCCTCAGAAAGTCTTGTGTGGTTGAATCACATTACAATCTGCCATCACCCTCAAATTGGCAAAAAACTGCCGCTTCTAGCGAAACGGCTTTTGAAAAAAGGGTCTTCCCAGACTACTGTAATCAGCCTTTTCCGCAGAAAGTCTTGTGTGGCTGAATCACATTACAATCTGCCATCACCCTCAAATTGGCAGAAAACTGCCGCTTCTAGCGAAACGGCCTTTGAAAAAAGGGTCTTCTCAGACTATTGTAATCAGCATTTTCCTCAGAAAGTCTTGTGTGGCTGAATCACATTACAATCTGCCATCACCCTCAAATTGGCAGAAAACTGCCGCTTCTAGCGAAACGGCCCCTGAAAAAAGGGTCTTCCCAGACTACTGTAATCAGCCTTTTCCGCAGAAAGTCTTGTGTGGCTGAATCACATTACAATCTGCCAAAAACGCAAAAACCCGCAGGAAACCGCGAATCTTCCCCGATCATTACTAAAAACCAAGGAACCTTCGGCCACCTATACACAAAAACCCTCTAGGATGGCCGCACAGGCCGGTCTGTAGACCCACCCGCACAAGACCCTCGGATTTCTACCAGACCGCCCTACAGACCGTTTCTAAGACCTCTTTGTGGCATGACCGAAGAACACTCACACCACAAAGATATCAAAACGGCTCAAATCTATCCCTGCTCGGGATTTAAGGCACGATACCGCATTTTGGTGCGCAAAGCGCACGCAAAACGCCAAAAAACGTTAGTTAACCGCCATTTTTCGTGTGGTCCTTCGGACGTCGCTGGATGCGCGCCTGGCAGCGCGACTTTGACCCTATCAAAGTCTGCATCCGGGAGACCGGAAGACGCGGTCTGAGAGAAGACGGTCGGACAGGGAGACATCCTCGGTCCTGAGGGCTGGCGATGAAGGGACTGGTCCCTTCGTTCCCAGAGAGAAGGATGTGGTGTGTGGGCCTGTGTGCTCCCGCCGTGTCCTTCCTCGCCTTTCAGGACATGTTTTATGACACGGATTTCATCATCCTTTTTCTCTTCCACCTCGCCGGTCAGTGCGTTGCGCGCTGATAGTGTGGGGCAACTCACGTCCCTTCGCCTGCGCCTGCTCAGCTGGTGGCCGGCCAGACCCCTGACCCGCTTTGCCGAGGGCAGCCGTTTCGTGGTCGTGGTGCAGAATATCCTGTGGACCCCGCTCACCGTCTCGACGGTGTTGAACTATGTCCGCATGATGGATCTCCATCACGATGCCAGCGGACGGTTGTGCTTCGATGAACCGCTGGTCTTTGCCGAAGAAGGCATGGACGCACCAAACGCCATCGCCGTTTTCAATTACCACTTCCTGCGGCGCTTTCTCGCGGAGGACGATCCGGCTCTGACCCTGCCGGGTCTGTGCCTGCATCGCGCAGCCCGGGAACTCTGGCCGCATCTGATGTTCCATACGCCGATGAGTCTGATCGTGCATGCCGCCTCCAGCGGGCGGCTGGCGGGGCTGGTGCCCGAAGATCTGCTGGGACTGACGGATCCACAGAGGGATCTGATGCTGTTTGACGCTCTCAGCAGGCAGATCAATCCATCAGACCTGATCTGCCTGTCAGCCTCCACAGCGGTGGACGCCGCCCCCGTCATCAATGGTCTGGCTGTTGACCCGCACTGGTTCCTCACGGAGTGCGCGCCGGGCTACAGCCTGCAGGCCGGACTGGAGCATCTCGGTGTGCTCGACTGCCCTGAAGACGATCTGCTGCCCTTCGATCTGTCCCGCACGGATTACTGACGCTTTTTCTCTCTTCCTCAACACCTGCTTTTTTCATGACCTGCCCCAGAAGTCTTTTCAGTCTCCGGACGCATTACGGCGTGCCGGTGTCGATCTGCGTCTGCAGGGCAGGTCGGACCAAGGATTATCCCTTATGTCTGCTGAACAATTCTCTCTGTCCCAAACGGACCTCGACCGGCTGATCACTGTCTGGCTGCAGATGCACGATGTGCTGCTGCCCGCCCTGTGTGTCGCCCGTGATGACGGTCCTGACGATACGCTCCCCTTTGGCCGCCCGCTGGAAGGCCATGTGCTGCTGCTCGGTGATCTCCTCGAAGATTTTGGCGAGACGCTGCAGGAAATCATGGACCGTCCGGCTTCAGCGTGAAGGCCGGATCTCAGCCTCTTTCGGGACGTCAGCCCCCCCCAAAAAACCAAAGTTATCACTCTGTCACAGGATTTTCATCATGCGTTATCAGATCACACGCCATCAGACCGGTCGACACGGTGTGTCCCGCGCCATCCACCGTTTTCGCCAGACCCCTCGTCTATCGCCATGGGATGCGACAGACGAGGATCTGCACCTCATGGCGACACTCACCAAGCGGCTGGGTGCACCGCCTGTCTCGAACATGATGCGCTATTGCGGCCCCGAGGCCCGGCATCTGGACCAGCTGGGCGAAAGCCTTGGCGACTGGCGGCGGATGCTCGAAGCACTCGCCCGCCGTTATCCGGATCTGCCGCGCTCGGGAGCGCAGGCCTCCGATGGCACGACACTGGACTCAGCACCCGAGCGCATTGTCTGGGAAACCCTTGTGCAGAGGGTGCCCGATGACCTCGACCTGTGCTGCCACCCCTGGCTGGAAGACGGCCGGTATCTGCGCAGCGATTTCGGTCTTTGCGCGCCAGAGGAAGAGATCCCTCTGGTCTGCATCGAGGTAATGGGCATGCTGGGCTCCGACCGGATCTGCCGGACGGATGTCGAGGAAGCCTCTCTGGACCGTCTGGCGGAAAAGCTGGACTGGTTCAGCCAACCGGGGCGGCCGCTGCTGCAGGTGATCTGGCTCGACATGATGGCGCACCCGGACTGGCTGGCAGCCATCTGCACGGAAGCCATCAAGGCGGCTGTCGCGCAGCGTGTCTGTCATCAGGAGGGACGTCGTGCATCGGGCAGGAGACTGTCAGCGCGCGAGGCTGAACAGGGGCAGCAACTACCCCCGCGCGTGCGCCCGCGCGAGTACAGAGTGAGAAAGAACTGAGTGGTACTTTGGGTTGCTGGCGATGAGGGGATATCCCTTCATTCCCAAGGAGACTCTTTAAGGATTGTAAGTTCAGCAGTCCCTGATGCAGTGCCCTGGTGTCAAGCCATAAATAAAGGATAACTCTTATGGCGCACCCGAATAGTATCGATCATGAGGATCTGGAAAATATCGTCTCTTCCGTCATTCTTCCGCTGCTTGTGGCCTATCGCGACAGGCTGGCGGAAGACGTGCCGGAACTGAATGGCGTCATCAGTATTCTGCGCCTTGTGGAAAACAGACGCGCAGATGAATGAATAGACCGGACCAGCCTCCCCGACGGGAGGCTGGTTACCGCTTAGTCACTTTTGTCATCATATGGCGGCAGCAGTTCAGGCTCTGGCTTGTCCTGCTGTCTGTCAGTCTCTTCTGCCTTTTCGATGCGGGTTGCACGCCACAGCAGGACGGGCGCAGCAAGAAGAAACAGAATGCCGGAACCGGGAGTGAAATAGAGATGGAAGGTCGAGAACGCAAAAAGAAAGCTGCTTGTCTCTGTCTGCGAGGATTGTAGAAAAACGTAGATTTTGACGAGACAGAACAGCGCCATGCCCCATGACGCGCGATCACAGTAAAGACGGGGGATATTGAACGACGCCCGTCGACGACTGAGGCAGGACGCACCAAAACTGGCGATGGTCAGCCAGAGTATGATGCCCAGAATATGAAACCCGCTAAAGCCAGCGTGCTGAACCGACGTCATATTGCGTTCGGCATGGCGATAAGCACAGGACAGAAACCCCGCCAGAACGGTGCTGCCCAGTGCTGCCAGGACAAGTTCATTGGGGGTCTCCCAGAACAGACCTAACCGGGTCTTGATTCCTTCAAAATCGATGTCATTCCTGTTCATGGCGGAGTCTTTTTATTCTGTGTCGATGACGGTGCGTAACTGATAAGCCTGTCTGGCTGCCGACCAGCTCCAGACAGGAACCCTTGGCCCCGCTCCACCGAAACTCAGATCGTGAACCCCGTCATGACGGCTTTCCAGAATGGCAATGGCGGCAGCGGAATTCTGCCACACGACATGATGTGTTCTGTCGAGAAGGGTATAACGGGCGCCATCGCCCCCGAAGCAGGTCGTATCTTCCTCGATGACCGCCGTGAGGGTGCCAAGAGCACCCCCAACATCGAGAGACAGGATTTTAGGTGTCACGCCTGTGTTGCACAGATCGTGATACTGCCTGGCGGTTTTCGTAAGGTCTGGCATAGCCTTCAGGGTGGCGTTATCCGAGGATGTGGCCGGTCGGGCCTGTTCCGCGCTGAGCCAGTGTGCGTTAGTCACCATCTGTTTGTCACTCTGATGACCCGTCTGGGCGTGAGCAGAAACGGTGAGCAGCACCATGGCCGACAGGGGTAAAGACAGGAAAGGTTTCATGAAGAGAGTCCGTTTCATGGAGGACGCAGAAGTCACCCGGCATCCGGGATGCCGGATGCTAAATCAGAAGACGCCACTTCCGCTTTTGACGGCCGAGGCATTCATGGTGTGATGCCAGACGACGTCACCGTTAAAGAGAACGGTCAGGGTTTTCTCGGTGCCATGTGTGCCCTGATGGAGATCGCCATACAGCGGAATGAAGTTCGCCGCGTCGGAAGACGCGTTGGTGAAGGAGTAGCGCCACTGTTCATGGCCGCTATCGGTAAATGAGCTTTCCCGGGGATCGCCGAACAGAGCCCGGATCTGGGCTTTTGTCGTGACGCCATCCTGAATTTTCTGGTCGATGGAGGTCACTGTTTCGTTCTTCAGGCTTTCGTTACCTTCCGATGCGCAGCCAGACAGCAGGATCATGGCTGTCAGAGAAACAGCACCGCCGAGCATTTTGAGAGAGCGTGAGGACATAGAGATATTTTCCTTTTTTGTGAGAAGATGATGAAAAGACCGTGGTATTGGGATCAGTCGGATACTCTTCTGTCTCACCGACTGTATTCGTGCAGAATTATTTGATTTATTCAGTAAATATGGTTTCTGATTAGGATCTATTCAGTCGAGCCCATAGAACCGCCGTCGTTCTTCTGCGGTCTTGCGTTTTTGCAGCATCGGCCTGCGGGGATAGACCCATGCGACAAGCCCGAAACAGAACGCGAAGACCGGATGAAAGGGGATCGACATGATGATCCCGCAGACGGCGCAGACACCGGCTGAGAACTACGTCATGTCACGAAGTTCCTTGCGGTTTTCAGCTTCTTCCGCGCCATATTCTTCTTCATAGGCAGCAAGGCGGGCGGCTTTTTTGTCCGAGGCGTTCTGACCGGCCTGCAGAATGGCGTCATTGAGGGGCATTGTACTCTCCCGGTCAGTCATGACGGTGGAACAGCAGCATGCCCAGCACATAGGTAAAGAGCATGATGGCGATCGGATAGGGGACATCAGTGGCCATGAGCCAGTCGGCAAATTTATCCAGGCACACCAGCAGGATGATCCCGACCACCACAACCACGCTGATAAGGACTGTCAGAAGCAGCATGTCAGGATGCTCCTGCGCCATAAGGAACAGAAAGCACGCTGAACGACGCGATCCGACAGGGTGTGCGACCCCAGACTGGCAGAGAAACCATCATGACCTCCCGATGGCAGAAGGGGCGGAAAACGTCGGCCCTGCATGCCCGATAGGAGGGATAATTTACGAGATATCGCTTGCCGTCAATACGGAATATCGTATTTTATGACAATTGGCTTTCCGCCGGTCGTTTCCAGCCGGACCATTACGGTCTGGGCACGCCACCGGTCCACACAACTTCGCCCAGAAGCCGGAAGCAGTCCAGTCTGTTTTCTTCGATATCCTGCGGCGGATAGCGATGGTTGTCAGTGATGACCCGCACGCCACCACCCAGACGGGGATCGAGGCGGCGGATCATCAGCGTGCCGCTGCTTTCCAGCGCATAGAGGGCGCTGGCCGTGACGGTCGTCACACTGCGGTCGACGATGACCAGATCGCCCGACGCCAGCGTCGGCTCCATCGCATCGCCCTCACTGGTCATCAGGCAGAGGGCCGAAAGGTCGCGGGCGATGGCGCTCTGCAGCCAGTCACGACCGATCCGCAGGCCATCCTCGTGATTATCGTGCCAAGGAATGACAATCTGTCGGGTTGTACTGGTTGTTCCGTCCGGGCTGTCGGTTCCGGGACCGGTGCCGTGGCCAAAGGCCAGCCAGTCCAGGGAGACGCCACAGACGCGGGCCAGTGAGGCGATGGCGGAGAACTTCATTTCTCCCCCGTTCATGTAGTCCCGCAGGGTGGTGTAGGGAACGCCCGCTGCCTTTGCAGCGTGGGTGATGCCGATGCTCTGGGCGGCTTCACGGAGGCGTTCGCCACGCTCGCGCATCAGGCGGATCTGTTCATCCATGAGTTGGCGCTTCTGTCGGCGTTTGCGGGCCACGTATTCTGTCCTCATCACAAAATGAGGATTCTATACGGATTCCCGCTTGATATGTAAGTCGGAAAAGCGTAGTTGTGTGAATCGTAATGTTGCGGGACCCGTCACTTATCATGGTCAGATCCTCGCACAGAAACGGCGTTCTGTCGAAGGGATTATCATGCCGGAAGATCCGCTCCTGCCTCCGCCCGCACACACCCCCGGTCTCGAGGACCTTCATGCCGGGTTGCACGACGTGCTGCGCCTGATCGAGATCGAGCATGCCCTGCTGCGCGGGCGGCTGGAAAGCCTGAAGGCTGACAGCGAGGGCGCGAGGTTGCTGGAAGGGGTTATGGTGCTCGGCACCGTGCTTCAGCAGAGGATGGCAGGGCTGTTGCAGATCTGCCGGGAGATTGGGAGGTTGTGAGCGGCGTGGAGTGTCTCTGCTGGACTGGCCGAAAGGCAGCCGCTTTGTGCGGGACGGCAGAAACGATGATGCAAAAGTAAAGCTATTTGACCGCAATGGGGCAACTGTGTTGATCATGTGATCTGCAAAGGCTGACTTTTCTGGATCATGGCATTGAGGATGACGAGGAGCTGGCGTGCGATGGCGATAAGGATGGTCTTGGGTGGCTTGCCCTTGGCGCGCATCCTATCGCGCATGACAATGAGTGCAGGCACGCGGCGGGACGCGGACAGGGCTGCGATATAGAGGGCTTCGCGGACCTTTCGTCGCCCGCCCCAGATGCGTCGTGCGCCCTTCCATGAGCCGCTTTCGCGTGCATGGGGTGCCAGACCGGCAAGAGAGGCGATCTTGCGGCGACACAATGTGCCGAGTTCCGGTAGTTCGCCGAGCAGGACGGCCATTACGGTCGGGCCGATGCCGGGCACGGTGCTCATCAGGGCGGCCTGTTCCGCGAGCGCGCGATCTGCAGCGATTATGGCTTTGATGCGCTGATCAAGCACGCTGATCTGGGTCGAGAGCAGAGCGATCATGGCCTCGATCTGCTCGGCGATGTCATCATGGCCTGCGCTGTGACGACGCAACTTCTCGGCCTTGCGCATGTCGACCAACTGCCTGCGGCGTCGTAGGAAATCGGCCAATGTCGCACGGGCCGGACTGACCGGGCGGGTGACAGGCAGATCCAGGGCCGCGCCCATCTGGGCCAGCACGCGCGCATCGACGCGGTCGGTCTTGGCCAGAATGCCGGTTGCGCGGGCCAACTCGCGAGCCTGACGCGGATTGACGCGCGAGAACGGATGCGCGCGTTCGGTCAGGGTGGCGATGAGGGTGTCGTCGCAGCCGCTGGTGGCCTCGAAAACGACGAGCACATCAGGCGTGAGCGTTTCGGCCCATTCGGCGATGGCGTCACGGGTATTGGGAATGCGCTGCATCCTGCCGGAAGGAAGGTCGCAGAGATCAAGGAAAGCGCGCGAAAGATCGCAGCCAATGACTGGCTGTGGCATGGTGAGGGTTCCTGTCCATGTCGTGCGGGATCGAAAGTCCCAAGCAACTGTTCAGGGTTGAACGAAGGTGGAAGGGACCCATGCTCCCAAACGGGCTCCAGACCCTCGGGGGGGGACGGGCTCCCTTCCACCGCCCACTTTCGCACATCACCAACAGACAGGGGTAAGCGGAATGTCTTCTTTTACTCAGAAGATCTAACTACCGGACGTTATTAGTCGGGTATAGCGACTAATCGCCTGAGTTTGGAAACTAAGAACAGCAGGTGTATCTCTGAACATTGTATCATAGACATTCGTTGTTCCATGTGGTTCGTTGATCGGATGGAGAGTTTAATGAGATATAAATCAGTTTTCACTGGCATATTAATATTTATACTCGGGTGTTCATCTAGCTTGTTTATTGTATCTATCATAGTATACAAGGATTTCATGGCTGATAAGCCAAGAGGCGTTGTGGGAAAAGATATTATTCTGCATCACGAAGCAACGTATAGGATGCCCGGGAAAGATATTTTTGTATTATCTATTGATGGTGGCGGAATATTTGGAATAATACCTGCGCAAATCATTGTGGAATTAAATAAAGAATTATCATATATATAAAAAAAAGATAAATCACGGGTCTCCGCCAGAATTGTGGGAATATTTTAACACAATATCTGGGACATCCACTGGATCTATAATAGCGGCCGGACTATCGATTGACCAAGGTGGGGGTCATGCACTTTCTCCAGAAACAATCCTGAGTGAATATAAAAAAGACCTATTTAAAATAAATGGCTATCGTGCAGGTGAAAACTGGTTTTTTCAATCTTACGACGTAATCAAGTTTTTAATAACAAATGATCCGATTTATAAAATAGATGGTGTTGAAAATGAAATAGAAAACATATTTCTCAATAAAACTATATCGACCTCTTTGAGTTACTTGGTTATTCTATTCGTTTCTGTAAATGATGGAGGATTTGCTTACGCGACAAATGAAAATGTATCATTCCCAAATTATTGGTTCCAAAACAAGCACATGACATTTTCATCGGATAAAATGCCTATATCTAAAATCATTATATCCAGTTCATCAGCATTGCCATATTTTGCTCTCTCAGATTTTAAAATTCCGCTGAGCTATGAATTAGAATCCGATCTTTCTAAGAAGGAACATCCCCACGAGTTTGTTGGAGCTGATGGAGGTTTTTATCAAAACGATCCAGTTTTTTTATCTATTTCGGAAAGCCGTCGGAAATTTGGCAGCGATTCTAACATACACGTAGTTTCTTTAGGTACAGGCTTATCTCCCAGATCCTCTTACGAAACCATGGATGATACATTTACTTATCCGGTTAAAGGACTTGGCGTTTTATTTCATCTCGCGGCAGGATTAATGCGATCATCTTCATCTGTAGCTAATGAGTATTTCTTAACAGACCCAACTATCGAATATTTTCGTATTGATAGAGCTCTTCCAAGTGGGTTTAAAGAAAATATTGCTGATTCGTCAAATGAAAATACGAAAAATATTCAATGCCAGGCTAATATCATCTCTAACTCTGCGCATGAAATGATACATAAAATTGCTCTAGAATTATTTGAAAGCAAGTTTCCGTACAAATAGATTATATCATTATTGATATTAAGGGCCGTCTCGGAACACGTCACATAGTTTTGATGGAGTATCAAATGAATCTTGCGGTTCTTGATGGTTCAAGCCAAATGCAGATATTTGAATAGACGATGTGAGCTATTCGGAAGTAATTTTTGTTTTTCTTGCGATCGACATGTGGGCGGGTGCCCCCTGTCTGATCCCATCACTCGCGGCGTTCACGTTCATGACACCTACCAAGCACTTTAAGCTGTTCCGCGTTGATCGCGCGAGCAGACGCTTCTTACAGGAACGATCATTTCTGTGTCAGGCCTTCGGGCATGAGGTGTCTAATCCATGCCCCGCGGCGTCATATCCTCCTCGCTGGTCTTGGACACTACATCAAGCAAGTTTTTGATTTCCGGAACAATCGAATCTTGCAGCAATTCCTCCGCCCATACGGCTCGCTCCTCATCGCCAAGATCGCGCACCGTGCGCAGTGCGATCATAAGCCGGTGGAGTAACGGCAGCGACTTTTCCTCTAGCACAGTGGCGACAAAGTGCTCCGCGCCGTCCCATGGGCGCATCAACATTCCCGCCATTGCCTGCGTCGTCGCTTCGATCGCGCCCTGGTCTTTACAAAGCACCCGGCCATGTGGACCCAGGTCATGTTCGAGATGCCCGAGACCGAGTTGGTTCGCACGCAGCAGCGGGAACGGACACTGCCCGATCTGGAACAGGATCGTCGCGTCGATGCGATCGGTGTCGTCGCCAACTCGTGCGGTCGGAAAATGCGCCAATTGTCCGAGGATCATCCAGCCGGTGACGTTACCCATCATCTGACTGCGCTCTGGCCCCATTTCGACCGGCTCGCCGCGCACGTTGCCGAACCTATCCGACATCCAAGCCTTGCCTCCCTCGATCTTCAGATAAATTGTCTCTCCTTCCGGCGTCGCGCACGCGATCAGCCGATCTTCGACCAGTTCCTCGTGCGGCTTAATCGAGAATAGCCCTTGGATGATGCCTGCGCTGAACCCACCGGTAGTCTCGGCTAGAGTGCGGATCGCCTGTGCGCCGATCAGGTCCCCGAGGTAAACACCCTCCAGCCGACGGCCGAGCCACTCGCCGGCTTTCATGGCGTCGCCGCTCGCGCGGTGTTCGAGGATGGTCGCCGCGGCGTCAGCTAGCTCGACCATGAAAGCCGCCGGGATAGTCGGAAGCACCACATCCTCTCGGCCTTGACGATAGGCTCGGACATGGCCCGCGGCCTGAAGGCCGGCCAACCGTTCCCGGGATTCTTGCGACAGGGCGTCCTGCCGCACCACAAATCCAGTTGACTGCGCAAGCGCTAGATCAGCCACGCCCGACAAGTCGTCAGCCATAGCGTCCCTCGCGTGCAATATCGACTAGGCGCAGATCCAGCGTCGGTGCGAGTATCACCCCCTTATCCTCGTCGGCATAGCGCGGATCGCCAGCGACATTGTCGTAGAGCGCACGCAGCACCCATGGCGCACGGTAATCCTCGCAATATTCCGCGCCTGCGGCGAACTTGATTCTGACCTGCACCAGTACAGCCTGCGCGAGCCGAAATTCCTCGAGACCAAGTGGACCAAGTTCGATCTCTGTGCACTGCGCGCCGATCCCCGTTTTAGTTCGGCCGTTCGTCGTGCGTGTCAGGCCTTCACGCTGATCGGCGGTAAGAATTACCTTGAGCTTCGGTCCGAGCTCCAAGCTCGCTAACTCGTGCAGATCGGTTGCCATCGGCGTCCCGGGCTCAATACCGTCGATCGCGACCACCAGCGTCGGCCCGACCTCGGCGCGCGACACCCGTGCAGTTCGAACAACAGCAGGTTTTGAATGCTCAAGGCGTCTAGAAAACTAGGGGCTATTCAATCTGCTTCAAACAGTCGATACGTTTTTCGAACCGATTATGATCACGGTTCTGGGGCCACGGAGGCGGACATTGCAAACCAAAGACCAACTGCCGCGTATCTTTCAGGCCAACCTTGCGCGGTTGTTTGAGCAGGTCATTCAGCCTGCGATGGAGGCGCTGCCAGTCCACGCATCGCTCGAATGCGGCGAGGCAGCGACGATGGACGAATTTCTCGATCGCGCTGCGGCCCAAGTCGATAATTACACTGCGAACGAGGCCGCTAAAGCATTCACACTGACGCTCGCAGGGATTTTCGAGCGTCAGTTGAGCATATGGGCTCGCGCTGTCTATCTCGATTTGGCGATCGAGATGCCGAAGGCACGCGGATTTCAGGAGTTCCTAGCAATTTGCGCCGAGCGTGCTGGAATCGACGTCCAGCAAACGGGGGTGGGAAGCGACCTCAATGAAATGTTCATGGTTGCCAATGTGGTTCGCCATGGCGAGGGATCGTCGTGCGAGAAGCTGATGGCGATCGCGCCTATGCTGTGGGACGACGCAAGCAACGACTACCATGATCTGTTGGCGGGGCCTCGAATTCCGAGTGAGCATCTCAGAATCCGGATGCGGGACCTTGTTCGCTATATTTGGGCGACGACCCGCTTCTGGGGTCTAGCCGATCCGCTGCCGATGGCGGTGACTGATCCGCCATATCGTGTTGAGGCTCGGGGCGGGGAAAGCGCATGACGGATTCCTACGAAATTTATGATGAGCCGGACGATCAGCCTCGCTACCGCGATGTTTCGGAGATCGGTACGAGCGATATCTACAACGCTCTGATGAGCTTGGCTGGCTTCGCCGGGAATCCCTATCTGGTCATGCAGGCGAGTCAGCTTTGCCTTGTCGACAATTCGCTGAACGCGCTCGAACAGGAGGTAATGCGCCACCGGTTTGATGACGAGCCTCCTCGCGGGAAGATCGCGTTGGCCGGCGCACTTTCGCCTATGTGGATCTACGCGGCCTACGAGCTGCAGCGAACGTGGCGTCAGCGTTGTGAGGAGGTCATCAAGCTTGCCGAGAATGTGGGCATCGATCTCAAGGCAAGCCATCTCGAACGAGATCTAGGCTATCGCCACTATGATCGTGAGCTGCGCGCGCAGCAATTGCGGGATGCCCAGTCGCGGCCCGAACTTGTTGAACAGATGCGTCTCGATCTGCGGCGGACGGAGATGGGCTTCACGACGCTCGAATTTATCCGGGTCGCGCTCGCAAAGCACGAGGTGAGCAAGAAGGGAGCGAAGAAGCCCATCGCATTCGCGCCGGGCCTTGCTCGGATCAATCGCTGGTGTGGTTCGATGGAGTATGAACTGAGCAATGGTGGCGGCATCATCAGCTACGTCACGCGTCGAGACATCGCCGAGAGCATTCGGTTCATCCCAGAGGCGGAAAATCCGAGCGATGAAGATCTGGCAGGCTTCCGAGCCTATATGAACCCTCCCGATATCGAGGCGCCGACCGGGTGATGGGATCATGACCGATCGGCCGCCACCGGAGCACCCAAAGACCAAAGCCTTCGATCTGTTCGCTGTGGTGGCTGCGTTTGCACGTGCACATGCTATCGCGCTGAACGATCCGGCGTTGGTTGAAAGCTTCATCACTGACGCGGCGCTCAAGCTGAACGAGGCATTGGCTGACCCGACGCTGATCCATGGCGCGCGGACCGAACGCCTGTTCGAGGCGACTGTTCTCAGCCTGGGGTATTTTCGATTGCTGAAAACCGAGGACGTTGGTCGCGTCCATGCTGCCAATATCATTCGGGCGCCGGATTTTAGGGTGGTGCTCGTTGACGGCGAGCAGTGGTTGGTTGAGGTCAAGAACGTCCGATGCAAGGACGCCTTCAAGCAAGAGACGCGAATGTCCGCTGCCTATCTGGCCTCGCTCCAGGCCTATGCGGACATGGTCGGTACGCCGTTGAAGTTGGCGATATTCTGGTCACTCTGGAGTATTTGGACGGTCATCTCGCCGGATCGTTTTCGCCGCCCAGGCGGCGGCCTTCACATCACAATGAGCGATGCATTCCGAGCCAACGAGTTCGAGAGGCTTGGCGAGGTCATCATCATGACCAAGACGCCGTTACGGGTCGTGTTCGGAGCCAATGCCGACCTGCCGCATTCGTTAAGTGCGGACGGGCTGGCCAAGTTCGTCATCGGGTCAGCGAAACTCTACAGTGGCGCTGTGGAGCTGACTGCCCCCAGGGATCGCAAGCTCGCTTGGGTGCTTTTGCGCTACGGCGAGTGGTCCATGGACGGGCCGCTTGCGGTCACGGACGCTGGCGCGTTTGCGGGCGTGGAGTTTGTCGCAACGCCGCAGGAGCCGTCGGATCAGGGCTGGGACGGCATTGGTTCGGCGAGCCGCATTTTTAGCCGGTATTATGCCGCGCAAACCATCGATAAAGACCAAGTTATCCAGCTCCATGGAAAAGCGGCGCCGGAGTGGTTTGCTCCGCTTTCCGATTGGGATTTCAAGAACAGCAAGCTACCGCTCTTGTTGGGGCGGATTCAGGCCTCGCCGCCTGTCGATGACGGTTTTGAGGAGCAGGGTGATTGATCAAGGCACTGGTTGGATGGTTCCAAGCGCTCTTTGCAAGACGTAAAGAACAGAGGATTGAAGAGGTTACCTTGAGACAAATACCGCACCTGATCGATTTCGAGACGCCGTCTGACGAAGCGATCTGCCTTCATGAGGCGGGTCATGCCTGCGCGGCCCTAGTGGTCGAGCTTGTTCCCGAGTTCATAGAGTTCGTTGACGACGCTGGCTCGCAGGGACGCGCGCGCAATCGAATACCAGTTGGAGAGCCACAGCAGCGACGGCTGGTAGCGTGCGCCGCATATGCCGTGGAGTACAATCTGTACATGGCTGGACGCCTGACGAACGCCACCGGCGTAACGATCGATCAGAAAGCCTTCATCCAATTGGCCATCGGCAGCAACGCAGCGCACGATAAGGTCCAATTCTTCGGCGAAAATCGCGAAGGCCCGGATAAGAGATGGCCGGCGTACGACGATGAGACCTTCATGGCTACTGGCCAAGGACTCGCCAAAATGCTCCCGATGGATCTTGTCGTCGCGCTGGCGGAAGCGATGTTGAATGAGCGCCGCGTGGAACGCGAGCGAATCCTAGAGATCGCTGCGCCTTTCTTTAAGTAGCGCAGATCTCAGCTACCGCCAGAAAGCTCAGTGTTTTCAATCAGTAAGTCCATCATGAGCGCTCGCTCTTGAAAAGTGTCAGAAAACTACGCATATTTCTGACAGAAGAATGGCCATGGAACGCTTGGGGGCCGCCACACTGGTCTGGGCGACGGTGGTGGGCTTTACCGGGCTGGTCAACGAACTCCAGACGCCACTGTTCGGCCTGTGGCGCGTGACCGATGTGCGCCAGATTTTGCGGCCTTACCCGCCGTCACGATCCTGAATGTCGGCGGGATGCACGACAGCTGCCACGACATGACCCTACGTGTCGGTCGTGATATGCCGCTTGCGGCCTCTGATCTTCTTGCCCGCGTCATAACCGCGTGGACCGCCGTTTTCAGCAGTTTTAACCGACTGGCTGTCAATAATGCCTACCGAAGGCGTGGCGTCTCGCCCGTCCTGCTCACGCGACAGGATCACGAGAATATGGTTCATCTCTTCCCATCGTCCCTCGCGGATCCAACGGTAGAAATAGCCCTGCACGGTCGTGAAAGCGGGGAAGTTACGAGGCAATTGTCGCCACTGGCAACCCGTAGTGACGATATAGAGGATCGCCTCCATGACCCGGCGTAAATCCGTACGTCGTGGTCTCCCCAGTCGTTTCCTCTCGGGCATCAAAGGCGCAATCAGCGCCCAATCCGCATCGCGAAAGTCGCTTGCATACTCTAGGTCGTCCCTTTGATACTGCGCACGGGTGATTTCAGTCTAGGCCATCTTGATCTCATTAGGTTCTCGTAAACCCATGAATCATAACCCGCTGAAATCACTCAACTCATTTTCGGTCAGACACTTAGGGGACTATTCTTTCCCAACTGTAAGACGGGCCCCTAAGCTCACCATCAATGATTGGAACACGAAGTATGATGCACAAACAGATGACCGATTTTTGTTCTGGGACTTATGTCTGCTTTACGAAAAATCAAAATATTACCTAAGTGTCCAAGATGAGGCGACAGGGACAAGACATTGATTCAGTCAATCGCGTGTGTAGCTATGCTGGACCCTTGTAATTCCTTCACTCCCAAGCCATAAAAATCGGAATATTGCGGTAAATACGGAGATTATAATGATATTATTTTCGAGAGAAAGACCACAAAAAAGACCGGATGGAGTTCAATTCGAACAATGGTTGGAAGATTTCAATCCACAACCAAATAATGCAGAAAAAAAACTTATTGATGCATGTATGCGAGGAAAATTATGCAAAATTTCTACGTCACTTCCTCGTGCAAATGATACAAACTCCGAAAACACTATTCGCGCGTCGATTATTCGCTTTTTACTACTGGGAGGCGATAAAGCACATCCAACGCATCAACGCGGTGTTCAACTGGCGGGTGCATGGATCGATGGTGAACTTAATCTAAATAATTGCGTCACAAAAGGCAGACTTGTAATAATAAAATGTCATTTTAACAAAGGGATTTCGGCTTTAGATGCTAGTCTAGTCGGTTTTTGCTTGGTTGGAACTAATATTCCGCGCATTAATGCAGATCGCGTGCAGATTGCAGGCAATCTTATGATTCGGCGTGGATTTAAGGCGGAACATACGATTAAAATTGTTAATGCTGTTATTGGTGGAGATCTAGATTGCCGAGGTGCACACCTTTGCGCCGAGCGAGGATTCTCTCTTGATGCAGCGCGTATCCGCGTACGTGGTAATGTCTATCTGAGTAGAAGATTTTATGCTTCTTCAAGAATTGTGTTGCATGATGCGCGAATTGAAGGGAGCCTAATATGTACAGGTGGAGAAATAGTTACCACTGATAAAATTGCCATTGCCGCAGATCGATTGGTCGTCAACGGCACAGTAAGTTTTACTAATGGATTCAAATCTTGTGGAGAAATACGTCTTTATGGTGCGAATATTGGAAGTAACCTGCAATGCGTAGGAGCAACATTTAATACGATAACGGACGCTACTATTTGCGCTGATGGCATTAGTGTGAAAGGGGATGTTTTTCTAAGAGACGATTTTACTTCTAACGGTGAAGTTAGATTTCTTGGCGCCTCAATTGGAGGAGATCTTGATTGCTGTAACGCAACATTCAATAAGGATCCAAAAACCCCCGAAGGTCGGGCGATAAATCTTAGAAATGCATCTGTTGCTGGAAATCTAAGACTTTATCGTAAAAATGATCCATCTAATAACGCAGCTACTGAGTCCATATGTACCTTTAATGGTGCTATCGACCTATCAAGCGCGCACGTTGGAACTTTAATAGATAGCAATAAAAACTTAGTAAACGAATTACCTCATTGCTGGATTTATGGAAAACACTATCTTGATGGTTTTACTTATAATCGTATTGAAGGAACGATCTCCGCTTCAGGCCGCATTAAGTGGCTTAAGACACAATATTGGAGCGGAATAGGAAGTAATTGTTTCTATCCCCAGCCGTGGGAACAAATAATCAATGTATTGTATGCCTCTGGATACCCAAATGAGGCTGCCGATATCGCCATTGAAAGGCAGAGAGAGCTTGCTCGGTGTGGAAAAATTGGTGTCCGCCCTAAATGGGAGAAACCTGCTAACATTTGCGATTTTAGAAAAGAAATCTGCTCTTGGCTACGACAAGCTATCGTTTACATCCTACAGGTATCATTTCATTGTTTATCCGACAAATTAACAGGATTTGGATATAAGCCTCTCAATGCGTTTTTTTGGGCGCTACGCATAGTATGTATCTGCGCAGTTATATACATTTTTGGTAATTTAGATGGCTATATGGTTCCAACAAACATGGTAGTGGTACAAAACTGTAATAAAGAATATATTTTATCAAGCAAAGAAACTCATAATATAAATAAAAATCAACAACTCTGCGTTCCTGCTGAATACACAAAATTCCAACCGTTTTGGTATTCGTTAGATGTTTTTCTTCCTATAGTAAATTTGGGACAGAGAGATTATTGGTCTCCTCAAGTTTCTGATAATAGAGGAAAAACAATTCCATTTGGTATGGTGTTGCGCTGGATTGTATGGATGGAAATATTATCAGGATGGGTAATTACGTTGTTTATTACGGCATTCTTAGGTAATGTAGTTAGAAAAACTAAATAATTTTCTAATTATATATGCCATATATTTTAAATGCAGAGGTGCATGTGTGTCCGTTATTTGGGCGGTTTTTGTGGGGGGCAGTTCATGATTGCAACCAGATAAAGGCAGTCCTGACGTATTGGTATATAGGTGATATCAGCACACCAGATTTGATAGAGAGTTTTACTAAGGATACGTGAACTACGGATGCATGGCTTTTCTACAACAAAAAATAAGGTCGGTTTCTGGCTCTGAATATGTCTGCTTTCGGTTACTGCCACATAAGCATTTAATGACCGACATGAGGCGATAGCCGCCTGTTTGCTTGTCACGCGCTAAGCGGACCTACTGCTTCCGCCTCATAGGGGTCATTCGTCGACCCAAAGTAACTTCCAGAAAGCGGACACTTGTTTAATCTCGGGCCACGATCAAACGAGGCCGAGCCGTTGTTAAATCCCGATAATCGCACTGTGATTATGTTTGGCAATGAAGAGTCTATTTTCTTTAACCATACCGGTGTATTAAAATTGATGTTAGTATGTGTTCTTATGCTCTGTGGTTAAATCGTAAGTCGTGTCTTGCCCAGAAGTGTATAAAATTCTGTCAAAACGTGGTGTTAAAAGGTCTGTTCTAGCGGGTGAGGAAAGTGATGGAGAACGATCCGCTTAACCAGATGACGAAAGCGTTGGAGAACCATCCGCTTAACCAGATGATGAAAGCGATGGATAACCACCCGCTTAACCAGATGATGAAAGCGATAGATAACCACCCGCTTAACCAGATGATGAAAGCGATGGATAACCACCCGCTTAACCAGATGATGAAAGCGATGGATAACCACCCGTTTAACCAGATGATGAAAGCGTTGGAGAACCATCCGCTTCATCAGATGACGAAAGCGTTGGAGAGACAAGCACCCGAGTTACTAGCCTTTCAGGAGCGAGCAGATGCTCTTCAGCGAGCTTGGCCAAGCAACGCATTAGCACCTGGGCTAGCGTTTCAACCATCAGTGGAGATGATCGCTTCACTTAGCGCTCAACTGGCCCATGCAATCGGACCCTATCAATCCGCCACCACATCGATAAAGGCATGGGAGCGTAGTCTAGCAACCGGGATGGCTGGGCTTGATGCGCCTTGGGCCATTTCCGAGCATCTGGGCCAGTCGATGATCGGCTTCGCGCGTTTAGCTCGCCTCGGTGAAGCTGTTCACGCGACTGTGCCATATGCCAAAGACGTAGGTGAATTTGTCACAAGCGAACTGGGTTCTGTAGTTGAAACATCACACGATGTTTCCCCTCTTGCTCGCGATGCGGCCGCAATAGATGCAGGTCTCAACCCTGAACTGATCGCTTTTCCTCGTTCGAGCTACAACCGTGTGGTGTTCTCTGCCGGCTTTGAGTTCAGCATTCCCCCTACTTCACCGCCTCAGGCAAAGGAAAATAACGAAACAGACGCTACGTTTGATCCATCTCATGGACACATATTGACCCACGTCGAGCAACGGCTGCGTCAATTTATAACGCAGCGTCTTCATTTACTATCTGGAGACAACTGGATCAAACAGCGAGTTCCTGAAGCCCTAAGAAACCGTTGGTTGAGCCGTCAAAGCGACGATCGGAGTTCGAGGCGGCCCGTTTATGATCTTATTCAGTATGCTGATTTTATGGATTTGGCCGACATTGTTGTCAGAAAAGACAACTGGCATGATGTGTTTGGGGTGGTGTTTCTCGAAAAAGACGACTTTGTGATCTCATTTCGACGTCTGCACCCCATTCGCAAGGCAATTGCTCACAGCCGCCCAATCGGTCGCGCAGATATATTGATTTTGATGAGTGAGGCAACGCGTCTTCTTCACGCTTTGGGTGAACGGACTATGCTTTGATTATGTGTGCGTGGCTCTTATTCCCTCATTGATTATATGATAAATTGACTCAACGCTGTGCAAATATCTCTGTATCAAACCGTTGAAATCGGCGTAACAGAACGACGGCTCTCGCCTCATCTCGGACATTCAGTGTATCACTGCAACAACTAAAACTGGACATAGCGACACCCGAAGGTCCGAAGGCATTAGCATCAACGTTGACGAGATATACTTCACGGCGCATGCTTGGAAATAATACAATAATATAAACAAACCTGTATGCGCGGTGAAGTTTGGATCGCTATAAATTTATAGGGTTGACGTAAATGGTTTCCGAGGTCGAAGCAAAATCCATTGTAGATTTTCTACAAGTCCTGAAAAATCTCCCAGACGTTGGGTCACCGTATTGGTTCCGAGGGCAAGGTGATGAAAATTTTCACCTGACACCAGGTGCCCTGCGTCGCAGTGTGAAGATCACAGATGGGTATGGGCAGAAGCTAAGGAGAGGGCAGATTACTCGTTCTGATTCTGGCGATTGGTCAAGTCCGGATCCCAAACGCATGCTAGATGCTTTCAAACGAGAAGCACGACCCTTTCTGGATAGCCAGCCCCTCAACGATTTCGAGTGGATGTTCTTGGCGCAACATTATGGACTTCCCACGCGACTACTTGATTGGACAACAAATGCTCTAGTGGCTTTGTATTTCGCTGCATCTTCCGCCTACCAAGACAAATCTGAAAAATTTGCAGTATTTGTAATAGATCCTGGAAAATTTAACGAGGCCACGTGTGATATTAACCACCCGATAGACATCGCCGCGCACGCAGACCATTATTCAAATTACGTAGACGCTGACCGGGGCGCTTTACTGCCAATATGCGTGACTGCTCCACATATAACACCTCGTATTCGCTCGCAGTCTGGTCATTTCACACTTCATGGTTACATGATGACACCTATTGACACAATGCATGTAGTTTCTGAGGCAATAACAAAAATATTGCTTCCGACCTCTAATGCTAAGACGTTAATTAACGATTTAGAGATCTTGGGTATAACAAGAAGCTTTATTTATCCCGGGTTAGATACTATCGCATTTGATATACGCAATAGAGAAAACAAGCGCTGGGAAATGTGGCTAGAAGAATATTTCAATAGCCCCTAAATAGTTGATCGCTCTTGCAATGTTAAGTTCCTGCAGAGCCGCACTAAGACTTGATAAATGTCTGCTTTTGGGTGATTTAGGTAAAAAAAGCACCGACCGCTTCCCCCCCCCAAAGCAGAAGATCGGCCTACAGATTGATGTTTCAAACACACAATCCATAACAAGATAGCTATTTGATTTTATTCCAACGATATCAATAGGTTCCAGTTCTCAGTTTCGTTGCAGTCGGCACGCCAATCTTTCCAATGACTTAGAGTTTTGGTCGCGGAATGATTGAATGCTTTTGGGCCCACCTCGGGCCCATCGCCAAAAAAGACGATAAGCACATGGTCCCAATGGGCCCATGAAAAGGCTATGCTGGGCCCAAGCGAGGCTCACCATGAAAGATCGAATCACTTCTGCCAAAATTGATCCAGCGACAGGCCGTCCGCTCCCGGCCGGAGTTGAATATCGCGGCAAGGGCCAGTATCGGGCCCGCAAGCGTATCGCAGGCGGAGAGCGGATCCATCAAACCTTCAGCTCGGCCAAACTGGCCCGGCGCTGGCTGGACGCGACGTCCGCCAAACTGGAACTCGGACAGTTTGAGGACACACGACCGCTGGAACGTCAGACTGTCCGCGAACTGGTCGACCGTTATGTGCGCGAAGAGATGCAGACCCGGGACAATGATCGCAAAGGTCACATCCCCGCTATCCTTCAGGACGAGATCGCGCAGCTTGCATTGGTCGATCTGACCTCACAGCAGTCCGTGGGCTCCGGGATCGGCTGGCTGAGAAATACAGCGCTGCGACGGTGGTCAAACGCCTCAATCTGCTCGCTGCGATCTGCCAGCATGCGATCGCAGAGTGGGACCTGCCTTTCTCAAAAAACCCGGCTGCCGCAACGGCGGTCAAGCGACCCGCTGGCGCAGACAAGAAGCGCAACCGTCGTCTCATTGGTGATGAATACGACCGCCTTCTGGAAGCCATGGCACTGTCCCCTTGGCCGGACGATGCCATATTCGTCCAATTCGCCATTGAACAAGGCACCCGACGGGAGGAAGCCCTGACACTCCGTTGGCGTGACATTGACTTTGATCGTTATGCCTTGTCCTTGGGAAAAACGAAGACCATGCATCGTGCTGTGGAGCGTGGTCCGGAAATCCGTCCTCTGACACCCGGAGCCGCCCGCCTGCTTCGGTCCCTTCAGGCACAACGCAAATCCGCCCGGCCCGGAGATCTCGTCTTTGATATTGGTAGCAAAGATGCTTTTTCAGTCCGGTTCGGACGGATGACGAAGAAAGCAGGCCTCAAGGACCTTACCTTCCATGATCTTCGACATGAGGCGACAAGCCGCCTCGCACGGATTTACACCAACCCACTCGAACTTCGTCGCGTGACAGGTCACAAAGATATCAAGTCCCTGGACAGGTACTACCAGCCTCACACGGAAGATCTGGCCGCCAAAGCAATCGCGTATGAGAAACGCAACTTTGCCGATAAGGACTAGCGTTTCCGTCAGGCTGTCAGAAATGACAGCCTGATCAGAGCCACAAGCAACAGAGCAGCGATCACAATCCAGAAACTGAAATCCGGACTGAATACCAGACTCTCTCCGCGACCTCGCCGCTTTTTCCGGAGCTGCTTTCTCTCTGTTTCCAGAATCTTCCGCTCAATAAAATCATCAAGCGCCTTCACCGGAAAACACCGCACCCGACCAATTTTCACCGACTGAATTCCCAGCTCTTCATGCTGATTTCGTAGCGTTCCTTCTGCAAGACCAATATACGCCGCTGCGGCAGAGTAACGCAGCAGGCCACGAAACTCTCTTTCCTGAACTGTACTTTTATCCGACGACATAGTACATCCCTTCCTGCTTTAAGAGCCCACTCAAACATAGGATCCGGCAAAGTAGCACTATCAGATCCCCATCATCTCCCTTTATCCTGAACATCGTCACAACCTCCATGAAGGGAAGCTGACTTCACTCGATGCTCGGGGCCTGAGCCTCGAATCATGTGCCAATTTCCCTGTTACAATCAGGGTATGAGACATTCCTGAAACAGCAAGACGGTTTTTTCGCAATTGTTGACACCGTTCGGCTCCACTCCGGATACCAAAACTGATGTCGTGCGCTACCATTCCTGGCGCGGGAGTTCCGTTTCCGGTCACCCCACGCCTCAGACATCGGTTCTTGTCCTTATAGCGACATCTCTCTGTCACGCCCGTCGTCAGCGATCCGGCCCACCAGAGACTGGCAGAGTGCCTTCAGGTCTTCCGGACGCGCCAAAAGATCGAGAAAGATGCAGACCGGGGTGATGCCAACACGGCGGTAGAAGGCTTCACGCCGCTCAAAGCGCTCCAATCCCCGGCGCTCATGATCGTTGCGGGTGATGCGGTTCACACCGCAGCAGCCGATCACCTCGATAAAGCAGGCGGCATCTCGACGTCGCAGCGTCAGATCCGCTTTCTCGGGCCCCACATCAGGCATGATCGGCTGGTGAAGATCTATTTCCATATCATGATGTTTGAGAGAATCCAGTATCTGATACACGATGCGTTCAGGCAGAGATTCCAGCGCCTTTCCATCCGAAGCTGTGGTTCCCGTGGGCGGCAGCTCGGGCCAGCGAGCCCTCGCCTGGGCATCGACGCGAGCCCAGTCCCGCTGACCAGACTCACCGATGAAGACCAGATGCTGACCGGCAGGGCCGAGGTAACGACAGATGGCCTCGCTCGGTGGAGCGCCGAGCGCACGGGCCAGGTCCCGATAGGTGATGAGATCGGCTTCGGTGGGGTGAAAACGGGACAGCGTAGCGTCGCCTGAAGAGCGAAACATTCTTTATTTTCCTTATGAAACGAGAACAGACGCGATATGAGCGCGCCTGTTAATGGAAGAAAGGGATATGAGTGAGGAGGAGTGCGTCAGTCGCAGCCGGAGCCTTCGCCATCCAGAATCTTGCTGGTCACGCACCGGACCTTGCGTCCGATCATGCGGGTCAGGATAACGACGCCTTCTAGGCTCAGGACCTATTAATTTATTGAACTGAGCGAGCGGTTGTGATTCAGAGGCTTACCGATGGAGGGTGGGCCTGTGAGTGA
>NZ_VHOP01000068.1:0-2098 GCF_008704325.1 Acetobacter sp. DmW_125128
TCCAGATCCGCCTTGTTGGCCAGAAGGGCTGCAATAATGCCGCTGTTATCACTGCCCAGCAGAGGCAATGCAGCAATCAGCATGGCAGCAGAGCCACCGGCCGGAATCACGTTAAACCACGTGGCTACCAGATCCCCCAAAATAAGGGATAGGGCAAACAGCGTGGTGGGCTGGCGCAGATATGCGCTGATACGGGACAGGTTCATGGATCTACCCTTCGGGCACGCTGCGCATGCCCTGTATGTGTGAAAATCTGGGGTTTCTGGCTGTTCAGCCCTGTGCGCCGCGCAGGCTGCTGGGCAGCGTGTTGATGTCCACGTCTTCCACCAGCAGGGCTTGGCCATTGCGGGGTGCAGCAATGCACAGGCCGCGTTTTTCCAGCCGCTCTGCAATCAGATCAGCCAGCCGGTTCAGTTCGCGTTCAGTCATGAACATGATGTCACTTTCAGTAGGAATTTTTCAGGAATCGGATCAGCTGGCCCACAGCTGCCATTCGGCACGCCGGCGCAACGTCAGGCCGGCCACAGTGATCAGCTGGCCATTGCGGTGCATGTGGTTCCACAGCAGCAACTGATTGCGGGCGGCATTCCCCTGCCCTGCGTTCAGCAGCTTCAACAGTGTGGATCCCGCAAGTGCTGGCAATCCGAGGTTGTAAGTAAAGTCCAACAGTGCGGCCTGCTGGCCGGATGTCAGCGGCACACGCACCAGCCGCAGGATCTGCGGCAACAGCTTGGCCAGCGTGCCTTGCAGCAAGGCATTGGCATATTCAGCCGTAATGGGTGCGGTGCTGGCGGTTACGGCGGCCCCGTTGGCCAGAAACCGGCTGCCATAGCCGATTGTCCAATACCCGGCCGGGCACACATATGGGCGCAGGCGCAAGCCTTCAGACCGGCGGCACAGATCTGCCGCCAGTAGGATCGGATCATTCATCAATTTTCCGGATACAAAAAAGGCCGCTCAATGGCGGCCGGAGTGGAAACAAAATGTGATTGACCAGACTCGGACGGTCACATTTGATGAGGCGCATGACGCCTACTGAGAAACTTGTTCATAATGAGCGGCTTAAGCTACGCGCTAATGCCCTGAATACTTTGGGAACATCCTACTTCACTATCGGTGCGTTAGCTCCATTAGTGAATTTAACGTTTGGAAGTCCTGCACATACACAGCCATGGTATATATATGTATTGTTCCTAGTCAGCTTTAGCGCTGGTGGAATAAGGTTACATAAACTTGGCCAACAAACGTTGAATGGATTGATAGGATGACAACAACAGGATGGATTGCATTTATCTGCTTCCCCCTCGTATCCGTAGTTCTTATTGAGATATGGAACCGCCTTACGGTCAAAAAGCTGTAAGGCATCCACATATCTGTTCAACATGGACGAGTTTACAGGTGATCTTGCCCGGATTAGTCCACCGGAGCACAAAACCCGCAGAAAACAGCCCTTTGCAGTGGGCTAAAACGTTGGCAGGTTTTCGTGGTCAGGTTTACAAAAGCCGGTTTTCGGTTGTCACGGGTGCATATGCTGCAACGCCTGGACAATTCCGCTGCCCAGGGCAGAGCCAAAAATAACCAGGCCGCCATTTACCCAGGTCTTGCGGTTGTTGATCCGCTTCAGTTCCGTCCAGATATTGGCAATGCCAGTCTCCAGCGTAGAAAACTTGCCGTTCACGCTGGTTTCAAACGCAACAAATTCATCCTGCCGCACCACATCATCAGGCATGACACTCTTCCTTTCAGGCATAAAAAAAGCGGCTTAAAGCCGCTCGGTAATGGTGAAGCTGGTCTGCTGCCGCAGGGCAGCGCCATAGGGGTTGCTCAGATCTCCGCGCTGGACGCGACCAAACAGGCTGCGCAGGTTCAGCGTGGGGCCATCGGCATCCGGATCAGGCACAAACAGCACATTCGCGCCAGATGCGCCCAGCAGCAGGATCTGCTCCAGCACCGGCACATCTGCCAGATCCAGAGATTCATGATCCACCACAGCCTTGCGCCGCATCCATGCCGGCGTGACAAACTCGGCCCCGCTCATGCCGGTATTCACCGTCACGGAGCTATCCAGCCCGGTAGTGCTCTTGGTGCTCATGTTGCG
>NZ_VHOP01000069.1:0-4761 GCF_008704325.1 Acetobacter sp. DmW_125128
ACTGCTTCCGGCTTTCACTCCCAGTCAATGCGCCAGTTTCTTTACAGCCTCTGGATATGAACCAGATTAAAGTGGAACCGCTCTAGACCCACCTGCTGCATAAGATTTTTCGTAGAGTTCAGCATCTGTCACAATTGGCATAAAACGCCGTTGATTGTTATTGATGCATGTTGTGTCAGCAATGCATAAATTATGAATAATGATTGAGGGTGTATGGTAAGGGAAATGTATATATGGTGTATACGCCCCTCCAAATCTTACAACATTTCCTGAGAAAATATCTTCAAAACCCAACTCGTTACTATAATCTGAATCTATAGATGGAAGCCATCCATTTTTTTTCTTGGTTAATACAGATATTTTCAAATTATTCTTTTTAACTCCTATAGATAGAATTAACGGAAATTCTGCTGTGCTAATATCAGAAACTATTGAATAGACAGGATTTGAAACCCCATCAGCATATTGGAAAACAATTTTATCTTCATTGAAGAATAAAGCACCATAATTGGAATTTGGATTTTTAAAATCTTTCCCTACCGAAGATAATGGAAAAACAATAGTTTGTGGATTTTCTTTTATAGTGAAGCATAAAACCCAATCTGTACAAGAATTTGCACAAGTTCCATTCTCATTATAGACTTCTGGAAATATAAAATATTTAACAGGACTAATTTCTTTTCCCCATTCCTGCAAAATGGTTTTTTTATCTGGGGAAACCTTGGTTAATGTAATCGCACAGGGGTCTACACCATCTCGGCACATCGCATGCCAGCGACCAAAGTCTAAATATCCATAATTATTGGCTATTGCAAAATTTCTAATATATTCAGAAACAAAAATAATACCTTCCTGAGACCGGTTATCTATATAATCATTAACCAAAGCAGCAGTGGACGGAAGAAAGGTAACACATAAAATAATATCACAATGAATTAAATTATCTTTAAAGAATTTCAGAAGATCTTGAAATGCTTTTTGATTGAAATTATATTGGTCATTACCTCCCGAATATAAAATTAATAAATCTGGATCCAAATCTACTATGCTGTCCCTCCATGATTTATTTTCTGCAATATCCCACCACATAGGCAACTGATAATTTTCATCATTCATATCCCCCCATGAAGTCCCCCCTATTGCCCTATTATAGAATTTTAGGCGGACATCTGGATTATGCATCGATAAAACGGAGCAAAGACTATTCCAAGGGCTTTCAAAGGGAGAAACGAAATCTGCACCAACAGAAAAGATGCTGTCACCCATACAGACAACTGTTGCTTCACCTTTTGTACCAGCTTTATGAAAATTTTGTAAATGCCTACCAGTAACAGTTGGAGGAAACATAAAAGGAGTGCCTAAATGTGGCGGATGAACAGCCTTCCGCTTTGCTCCTTTAATTCTGACATTGCTTCCAATCCATATTGTATCATTTTCTTGAAGAAGATCAGAATCTTTATCAATAAATATTTCTTCATTAAATGGGAGATATACCATTTTATCTCCACTTTCTTTATCTTCTCTAATCTTTTCTAAAATAACTTTATTAATGCTCTTCTCCATTTTGCACTCCCATTTTTCTTTCTCTAATTAGATAAGAATTGCTTCTTATTCTGTTCCAACCTTAAGGCCAAGATGGAATGGATTATGCCCTACCCGTCCAATAAGAGATATAATATTTTCTGTATACTAAGTCAGCCAGTTTTAAATTATTAGTCCATATTCAAATTTTATCTGTCCTAATAATATCTATTAAACACAACAAAAACGTGCATATATCGGCCAATCTCAAAAATTGGGTATTTTCATCTTTATATTCCTTTAATTCTTAAATATAAATAATTTTTATAATCTATAAAATACTGGAGATTTATAAATGACCAAAAGTAGAATTGACTGGTTTTCAGAACCCAACATGGTTTCAGGATGGATTAATGATGATGGAAACAAAGTAAAAATAGAAATTGAAAAAAACGGTCATATTATTGGAACTGGACAAAATAATCATCCCAGACCTGACCTAGAATCAGCAGGTCTTGGTGCATGCGCCTTTACCATAAAGACAACAGAACCTTTCTCTTATTACGATATACTTTCTGGCCATATAAAAGTCTTTTACAAAAAAAATTCCGTTGAAAATAAAATAGAAATTGAATCTGATGTTATAAAATCTATTAAATTTAAAGTATTATCTCATCTTCTAAAAGATTTTCAAAATATTGACCCTAAAGAACTTGAAGTATACATATATAACGAAAGAAAACACATTAGTGATAGTATATATTATGCAGAAATAGCTGCTCTTTCATCTCTAAATAATAACCAAATCCCTTTTCCTCAGCATAAAGACATTCATAAAAACATTTCTCCATTTTATATCAAAGTTGGTACAACCTCACCTGATTTGCGATGTGAAGTAGGGACAAATGGTCATTTATTCCTAACAGGTGGTTCTAATAATGTCCTAGACATATATGAACGCAAATATAACTCGAACGAAATTGCACAAACATCAGAAAAATGGGTAAACCTTTTTAAAGAACGACTAGATTTTTGTCATGACGTTGGTGCAAGATTTATTGAAGTCATTATTCCTGACAAACTCTCCGTCTTGCGCGAACAATATGACGGAATGGGCTCTGCCCCTTCTCCATTACTCAGCATGTTAGAATTAAAAATAGCCGAGAATAATTTATCAGATCATTATGTTTCTGGTTTGCAAGCTATTGAAAAAATAAGCTTTACTAATGCCTTCCGTAAAATAGATACACATTTTTACCCTATGGGTGCTCATGCAGTATTTAAAGATATTTGCAGAAAAATTTCTCCATCTTACAATGTTCCTGCACAATTTAACATTGATTACATAACTACTGGAGATATTGGTAAACGCTTCTTCGGCCAAGATCTTTACGAAATATGTACCCAATCTCCCCACCCCATTTTTCATAATGGCCGAGAAATATTAGAACACATCGCGCCACCACCGGGTAAATTTACGGGTGGTCATACTATATTCAAAAACGATAAAGCCCCATTTATAAAAAAGGTTATTGGGTTTGGTAATTCATTTATGAACGGTCATGTATCGCAGTCTTCACTCGGTTATTGGTTTTCTACTTTTTTTCAAGAGTTTCATCTGATAATTCAGTCTGATATCGACAAAAATTATGTACGAAATATAAACCCAGATATTGTTATTGGACAGACAGTAGAAAGATTTTTAGAGTTTGTACCAAAAACATAAAATACAATTAAAAAGTAATAAATATAAAAAGCGTAACACGGCCTCATAAACAAAAATACAGAGGCCGTGTTACAATATAAATAGAAAATGATAATTATTCCGAAGAGAATACCGAAAAAACTCAAATTCTATTCATATCATTAGCCATTATTGATAATGCATCTATTCAATTACTTTGTTTTTATATTCACTTACATAACGGCAAACTTTATCAATATCAACATACCAAGAATCTCCTTCACCATCTTGGAAAAAGAGCATTGAAACATATTGAGCCCCAGAACTTTGTGCCAAACGCATCGGTCCAACATTTTGGTAACTGGCTTGAATCAATTCAAACATGGTGGAGGTTTTTTGCATGAACAGAGAATTTGAAATGCCAGCTCCATGTCCACCAATAACAAGAGCTGAATTCGCAAATAATGCTATTTGCTCTTTCACGGAAAGCCCTGTGAGTTGAACAATCTTAACCCCAAGGTTTTCAAGAGAAGTGATGAGCTCACTCTCATTACATATTTTTCGAGCTGAAGTATCTCTTCTAGAAATATAAATAATATCAGTAGGATTATTTTTCACCTCTATCCCACTTTTAGAAACAATAGCATTTCTAAAGTCTGCTCTTTCTGCAACTAGACAAGGTTGACTTGTAGTGAAACCCAATAACTCAGGGCTATAATATACTTCATCTGCATGTATATATTCCGAATCATTTAATTCGATAATAGAAACATTTTCGCAATCGGAAAATAAAATATCAAAATAATCTTTAGCAAACCCTTTTAGTTTGCATGTCAATATACTTACTTTATCTACTCCACTTTTTTTCAATTCTACATAAGAGATATATGCAGCACTCAAGCATTCAGCCAAAAAATGGTAATAATTTTTATACAAATGGTTAAAAGCAACAATTACCGGGCCTTCAACCTTCCGCAATACATGTAGTTTTTCTAGCCCTCCCCATATTGGGTGGTAAATTGAAGCTGTTAAATATGGCAATAGATAATCGGAATGCGATACCGGCTTATTGTCGGAATATAAAAACCCACACCCTGTAACAATACATTTTTTAAGGCGAGTTATAGCCACTTTCTCAAAAGAAAAAGACGTTAAACGTAGCCACTCATTTATTCTTCCCAGAAAAAATTCATTGCTTACATTATTATAATCAACAAACTGTGGATCTTTTACTCTTTTTCTTAAATCTTCAATACTTTCACTACTTGTTTTGTAAATAACTTCGCCTATTTTATAAGGACTTTGAAAATCTGTTAGGATCATGTCCCCAGCACTTGCATTAGGTTG
Source organism: Acetobacter sp. DmW_125128 (assembly GCF_008704325.1). Classification (NCBI taxonomy): domain Bacteria; kingdom Pseudomonadati; phylum Pseudomonadota; class Alphaproteobacteria; order Acetobacterales; family Acetobacteraceae; genus Acetobacter; species Acetobacter sp. DmW_125128. Next base: position 4,553 of record NZ_VHOP01000069.1, read on the forward strand.
CACAACTTTGAACTGAACCAAAGTGACATCAGACTTTAAATTAATTTCTGGAGCATCGAACTTTGAAAGAACAAAAAATTCAACATTAAACACAGGAAATCTTAATGGAACATCAGGACGATGGCTAGGGCCTGTTAGCGCTTGAAATTCTTCCCATATTGTAGGGATGGAAGAAGGAGACGGAACAGGCACTTTTACGGACGAGACAT
>NZ_VHOP01000070.1:0-3113 GCF_008704325.1 Acetobacter sp. DmW_125128
CAGCATACGGACGGGCACAAAGCTGTCTTTGAAGAATAGGCAATGTTCGGCCGTGATCAGCATATCCTTGTAGGGAACGCCATCGGTGATGGCATCTTTTAGGATACGAACTGGATATCCTGCTGCATCATCTGGCATGTTAGCGTAAACAAAGGTATGTGATTTACCAACCCATACAACAGGTTGGGTCGCTTCCTTGTTGCTCTTCCAATCGAAAGTAACAACTTCATCACCGATTTTGATGTTTTCAACGACCATATCGCCTTTTGGCGTGCGAATCATGCTGCCAGACAGGAAGCAGGCAGGTGTTGTTTCATGCTGAGGAATATCCCACTGCTCCTGACCGTACCTCCCAATGTCAGCAATAGTATATCCTAAACTAGAAAGATCTGTAGATGTACCATCTACCAAATTAAAATAATTCCAATTTAAAACTAGCGTAATTCCAAATTGATACTGACTGGAATATCCACTTATGGTTGTAACCCCGCCCTTATAATTTACAGACGGCGTCCCAATACCGGGAAAAACAAAATAACCAATACTAAGAGAATCTTGCTGGGATTTTGTTGTTGCGCTTATATAATAAGTATAAACACCACTCCCTGTATTTCCAGTATTAAGCCATCTTATTTTTCCACCACCATCACCTATCGTTATATAGTTATTATGTTCAGTCGTACTTATGATAGTAGTAGACGTACTCCCAAACGCCCCAAAATAATAAGTCTCCCCGCCTGAAACATTAGTAGAAACAGCATCTGTCATTTTGTTTAATTCCTGATTTACGCAAAAAATATCTGTTAGGTTTTTTCTGTTTCAGTTGATGTTTTTGTTGTGCAAACAATTTTTCTATGAAATAAAATGGACGAGAAGTTCATGGAGTCAGGTGGGACTTTCCTCACTTGCGTAAATCAGGAATTACTCAAACAGACATCGTGCTAAGATGCCCCTTTCCTGCACGGAAAAGAGGTGGAGCATGGGCCAGAAAATAGGGTATGCACGGGTCAGCACAGTTGGACAGACCCTTGATATACAAGTGAAAAATTTAAAAGAATTTGGTTGCGTAAAAATTTACCGAGAAAAAGCAAGCGGCGCTGATTCCGAACGGTCACAACTCAAAAAGCTGATAGCCTCGTTGGGTGAAGGTGACATCGTAGTTGTCACCCGTATCGACAGACTCGCCCGCAGTACTTTCGATCTCTTTTCTATAGTTAAAGAGATTACGAATAAAAAAGCACAGTTTCATTCAATAGCTGAGCCATGGACTGATACGAGCACCAGCACAGGACGGCTGATGCTTGCGGTCCTTGGGGGCCTTGCTGATGTTGAACGCGATCTGATCAGAACCAGAACATCAGAGGGTCGGGTCAGAGCCATCCAGCAGGGAAAGCAAATGGGACGACCATCAAGACTGACCACCGCTCAGAAACGGGAAATCAGAGTAAAAAGACAAAACGGAATCACTCTGAAGTCTTTGGCAACAACCTATGGGCTCAGTGAAAGTGCAGTCTCCCGAATTGCCCGATCCCATGATACGAGGGAAACGACGACAGAAATTCAATCTGACACCCATTGTGACGTATGAAATGCTTTTCCATAAACTTAAATACAGCATACAGCGATAGATCATAAATTAGGTTTATGATATAAAACTTAAATATGGATCGAATTTTTACTTCATACTTAAGGTTTCCGCCGTGAACCGTCAGGATTTAACGGGAGGCGTCAGAGAGTGTCTGGCCCGTCTGCCTCCCCCTTATGAGAACCATTATGGTGTTGTCCCACTACCTCCGCCTGAAAGTGGGGTGTATCTGGATGACATCACCGCCTTGCACTCTCAGGCAATGGCCGCTCTGGGAGAAATTGCAGAGTGGGCACGGACGTCAACCGATCCCTATCTCATCAGCAGAACCCTTCGCAGCAAGGAGGCCGTCAGCAGTTCCGCGATGGAAGGCACCCACAGCACCCTTGATGAACTCCTGATCGTTGACGAAGACGATGAACTGGCTACGCAGGAAACACGTCAGGTCAGGGACTATGCGTTGGCGCTTGAAAAATTCCTGCCCTTGGCCGCTGCATCAGGCAGAACCGTTTTCACGCTCAACACCGTGCTGGCACTGCATCGGGAAGTCATGAAGCATGACACATCCTATATCGGTAATCCCGGCGCATTACGGACGACCGTTGTCTGGATTGGTGGCAGCAGACATAACATCGCCTATTCCACCTACAACCCGCCCCCGCCTGATCGGGTGCCCCAATGTCTTCAAAACACACTGGATTATATGGCGGGGGATGGCATGCAGATGATGACCCAATCACTCATCACGCGGGTTGCTATCGCCCATGCCCATTTTGAAGCTGTCCACCCCTTCAGGGACGGCAATGGACGGGTTGGCAGACTTCTGATCCCGATGATACTCGCAGCGGAAAAAGAGCCACCTCTCTATCTCTCTTCCTACATTGAAGCTTACAAACAGGATTATTATGACGCACTGAAACAGGCGCAGCAGAAACTGAACTGGCTCCCCCTGATTGCCTTCATGTCACAGGCCATTATTGGGACTGTGCAGGAATTCAAAGCTGTCAGGAAGGCGACCGAAATGCTGAAAGTAGACTGGCTGAGCAGACGTTCATACAGAAAGAACTCCGCAGCGTTGAGAGCACTGGATGTTCTGGTTGATTGCCCGGTCATTACAGCGATACGACTAGGGAAAATTCTAGACATTTCTGCTCCTGCAACCAAGACTGCGCTGGAACAACTACAAGCCGCAGGCATTTTAGTGGAACGCACCGGGTATGCCAGAAACCGGATATTTTCTGCCCCCGAGGTGATGGCGATCATCAACAGACCATTCGGGGAACGATAACTTAAAATTCAAAAAAGCCGTTCTTTTATATAAAAGAACGGCTTCCATTAAATAAAATATTATATTTTTACGGCTTTGGAATATATTTCATAAACTCAATTACGGCTCGGTACAGTTCTTTCCTACTCTTTGTTTCCGACATTGCCCTCCACAAGCTAGGGCCTGTTAGCGCTTGAAATTCTTCCCATATTGTAGGGATGGAAGAAGGAGACGGAACAGGCACTTTTACGGACGAGACAT
>NZ_VHOP01000071.1:0-744 GCF_008704325.1 Acetobacter sp. DmW_125128
CACCACAATGCAGCAACGCTGTTTTCTGGGAACGCTGGCCTGCGGGCCTGCGGCTTCCCGCACGACCACATGCCTGTCTTCTGGCGGGTATGTGGATGTTGCCACCGGCACGAAATATCCGCCCATTCTGGCCAGCCTGCCTGATGTGGACAGGGAACTGGATATTTCAATTTCCGGTAGCAGTATGACGCAGAGCTTCGGGCAGCTTACGGTCAATCTGTCCGATGGCGTGGCGGATAGCATGAACGTGCGCAACCATACCGGAGATCTGTCCATTCTGACCGGCCTGCGCAGCTATGACATGGCACGCGGCTGGTGGTCAGATCCGGCACTCTCTGCGTGCCAGCCTCTGTTTACCGGCTCCGCCACCGCATGGCGCACCGGAGCTACGCAAGGCACGCTGACGCTTTCGGGGCCTGCCGTGCTCTCGCGCCAGTTGCCACTGGCAACCTATGCTGGCACTGGCGGCGTGGAAGGCGGATCAGACCTGACAGGCCGGGTAAAACCGCGTCTGCGGGGCTATGCCTTCAATATCACGCCTGTTTGTGTGGATAGCGTCAATCAGATCTATCAGGTGTCTGATGCACCACTTTGGATGGGCACGCAGGGCACTCAACCGGATCTGACCGTGCTGGAAGGCGGCGTGCTGGGGGCGTGGTCTGCGCCGGCAACAGATGGCAGCTGGGCCTATGCCGGCATGGTCAGTGATATCACCACAGCAGATCCGGCCGCAGGCACCTATGT
>NZ_VHOP01000072.1:0-7767 GCF_008704325.1 Acetobacter sp. DmW_125128
TGACCGGTGCGCTCATACCTTCATGTCTGCAATCCATATCGCAGCAAGCGTCATCTTCTATCTCAAAGAATGAGTCCTGAGCCTAGATATAGTCAAACCGAACATCGTGTGACGGTGACTGCATAATCGGATATGTTGTCCTCCTTAGGCAGCAAACGCTCCTCACAGCAGCGCACCATGCCTTTCCATAGCCTCGAAAACGCCATCGCCAATCAGATCAGGCGGTCCATGAAAGCCTGTGTATTGATCGGCGACCTACAAAGTTATTCCCAAAGTATCCACAGACTTATCAACATAGGAAAAACACTCAAAATAGGCTGTGTTTTTAGTCATATTCATTCCGGATTCGAAACTCTAAGTCATTGATATTCCTAAATACTTAAAACCGCCTTTTGGGATTTAATCCCAAAAGTGCCCTTTTTTACAACAGTGTTCGGTTTTTTGTGGTACAAAACACACGGCCACACTGCGGTAATAATAACACACCAGCCCAGACACCCTAAAATGCGCCAGATAGCACCCTAAAGCAGCCTACATGATTCTGTCGCCCCCTACACAGGGCTACAACAAGACGCAACGAACGCTCCGCACCATCCCCACCGAAAACTCCCGCACACCATCACAGCCGCAAAAAAACAGCCTCTCCGTCCATATAAGCCCATACACTCCCCCGATTCACCTTCTTGCCGGCAGAATTTTCCCAAGAGACGCCCGACACCCCCCTTTCCTCTTCCATACGCCCCATTTTCCCGGTTTGGAGAGCACGCTACCTCAATTTCATATGCACCCTTCGGATGCATATGAAATTGCTACGCTTTTTCTCTTTTCTTCTTTCCTCTATCGCCGAATAAATTCGGCTCCCTTTTCGATGCGACATCGTAACACGACACACCCCCCTCCAACTACGCGGGGGCAAAAAAAGGCACTTGCCCTGTATTTCATGTACCAAATCCGGAAAAAAAAGTGGTCATTTTCTACCCCCCCCCTTTTTTGTGGCCCCTCATTCAGCGCCCCCAAAACCGCCCCAAAAAAAAGTTATCCACAGGATTTCCAGACGAAAATACCTATAGATTAGGCAACCGTCACCCCGATTTTCGATCAGATGCGGGAAAGACCCTACTTATTTGCCGCATATCATGCGGATATAGCCTTGCGGTTTGCGGCGATTAAGCGCCATATTCTCCGCAAGGAGTGCAGGAAATATGACGCGATACATTCATCAGTATGGCGACTGGCCGGATTTCCGGTGGGACAAGGATTCCATCTCCCATGAACTGGCTGCGGTGCGTCATCGGCAAGGGCGGCTCCTGGGGCGCATGGAGAGTCTTGGTTTCGATTTCAGGTCGGAAGCCGTGCTCCAGACCCTGACGGAAGACGTCATCAAGTCGAGCGAGATTGAGGGCGAAAACCTCGATCGTGAGCAGGTGCGCTCTTCCATTGCCCGGCGATTGGGGATGGATATTGGCGCGCTGGCGCCAGTGGATCGGGATATCGAAGGCGTCGTGGAGATGATGTTGGACGCAACCCGGCATAACGCTGAGTCTTTGACTGAAGAAAGGCTGTTCGCCTGGCATGCGGCTCTGTTTCCGACTGGCAGGAACGGCATGGCACGCATTCTGGTGGGAGAGTGGCGTGATGACAGAACCGGTCCGATGCAGGTTGTGTCTGGCCCTGTCGGACGGGAGAAGGTCCATTATGAGGCGCCGACAGCCAGCAGGGTGCCCGCGGAGATGCAGGCCTTTCTCGACTGGTGCAATGCCGAGCACGCACTGGATCCAGTGCTGAAGGCAGCCATTGCACATCTGTGGTTTGTCACCATTCATCCGTTCGAGGACGGAAACGGGCGTATGGCCCGGGCCATTGGCGACCTCATGCTTGCGCGTTCGGAACAGACAGACCAGCGGTTCTACAGCCTATCAGCCCAGATCCGCCACGACCGGAAGGATTACTACGCAATCCTTGAGGCTACTCAGAAAGGAGATATGGACATCACGCTCTGGCTGCACTGGTTTCTGGGGGCTCTGGATCGCGCATTTGACCGTGCTGAGCTGGTCCTGGGAAAAGTCATCCAGAAGGCCCGGTTCTGGGATAGTCTGGCCGGGCAATCGATCAATGACCGGCAACGCCTCATGCTGAACCGTCTGCTGGACGGGTTCGAGGGCAAGCTGACCTCATCCAAATGGGCGAAGCTGGCAAAAACGTCCCCGGATACAGCCCTGCGAGATATCAATGATCTCGTATCACGCGATATTCTGGCCAGGGAGGCTGCAGGAGGAAGAAGCACCAGCTATGTGCTGGTTCTTCGTGAGGCGCGGGTCGGATGCAACATGTCCAGTTGAGGGATCAGCGTCATAGCCAGCGCGAGCCGTTGCAGGGTGTGGTTTGCCCGCAGCGACGGAGAGCCGCTGGCTTTCTTTGCCGGGATCTGACGTCGATGGACGTCCGTGCGGAAACTGGCTGACGGATGATCTGTTCGGGTTTCTGACCACTGAAGCCAACAGGAAGGTCGGCGCGATCTATCCGAAAGCGATGCCTGTATATTCTGACGCAACTAGACGAACTGGATGTGTGGATGAAGACGCCGGTAGAAGAGGCGCTGCAATTACAACGGCTTTTACCGGATGGCTGGCTTGCTTGTGTCGATCCCCCCGCGACCTTTGGAATGATAGTTAAGGGGGGGAAAGTGGAATGTCCGGTTTCGGAAACAGCCTTCAGGAAGCTGACATTATATAAGGCAGTGTCACCTAAATCACGAACCCTTCCGCGCACGACGGATTTTTTGATCCCACGTCCGCAGCATAAGTACTCGTCTCTACCAGTCCGGTTCAGAGCGATGGCAGGCGGCTAGGAAGTCGCGTTATCCGCCTCTCCACTCCTTCCTGATCAGTTGCAGACCCCCCTCATATGTCGTGACGGAAAACTCAGGGAAATGACGTTTGAATTTCGTTGAGTCGAAGAAATTGTCTTGCTCGTAGCGTGGCAGAAGTTCCTTTATCTCCCGCACCCTTTTTGAGAGAATGCCTGCGATGATCAGTGGCCATTTACCAATAACCGAATAGGAAGGTGTGCGGTCGAAAGCTCGGCTGGCCATAGTGACAAATGTCTTATAGGTCGGTCGATCATCACAGCATGGCAGATGCCAGCTCTGGCCATAAGCATCCGGCGTATTACCCAGAGTTGCAAGAGCACGGCTCGCATCAGGCGTCCAAATTAGGGTCCGACGTGTGTCGTCACGGACAGGGACCAGTGGCCTTCTGCCTGCTTTCAGCCTGTCAATGATCAGAGCGTTGGTGAAGCTCTGTGTTTTCCCCGGACCATAGAATTCCGGCGCACGGGCGATGAGCACCGGAATGTCTCCCCGTGCCATTTCTTCCAGCACCATGGACGCCATTGCGGCGCGCACCCGTCCTTTCCGACCAACCGGGGCGAAGCGCGTTTCCTCAGTCTGGATCTGGCTGTTCTGAGGATACATGTAAGTATTGTCGAAATAGGCAAAATTGGCCCCAGCCGCCCGGCACGCTTGCAAGGCGTTCTTCAGCATGACCGGAAACTGCTCTTCCCAGAGCGTGCTGTCAGGGGGAAGGCCGGCTGTGAAATAGACAATCCGGCTGCCTTTCACCGCCTGTGCCGTCTGCCCTGCATCAAGCAGGTTCGCCGCCATGAGCGTGTCGTCGTCATTGACCTTGCGGGGATTGCGGCTCACGAGCCGCAGGTCCCCTGTGTGATGCTGATGCAATGTCCGCGCCAGTTCCGTAGCGATCTGGCCATTTGCGCCAAGAATTGTCTGCATGTGGGGCTGCCTCCGTTGTGCAGGTAGATTTGCCCTTACACTGTTAACGTTGAAGTTAGATTTAATGTCAAACGACAGATTGACCTTCAACCGGCCTTGAATGTTACAGAATGGCCGTCCGAGGACCTTGCCGCATGAAAGGGACAAGCCATGAGCCGCCGTATCCTGCACGTCGCCACCAATATCTCGCATTTTGACAATCCCGCACATCCGACCGGATTGTGGCTGTCGGAACTTACGCATGCCTGGGACGTGTTTGCCGCCAGAGGTTATGAGCAGCGCATTGTCAGCCCCAGGGGGGGCAAGGTTCCACTTGACCCGCGTGCGTTGAAATGGCCGATGCGCGATACCTCCTCCAGAGCCTGGCTGGCCGATCCGGCTAAGATGGCCCTCTTATCTGCAACGGCCTGTCCCGCAGACATCAATCCGCAGGATTATGATGCGATCTACTTTACCGGTGGGCATGGCGTGATGTGGGATTTTCCGAACAGTGAAGGCCTTCAGGCCATCACACGCGTAGTGTGGGAAAAGGGGGGTATTGTTTCCGCTGTCTGCCATGGATATTGCGGGCTTCTGAATACCCGGCTTGAAGACGGTTCTTTTCTGGTGTCCGGGCGCAAAATCACCGGATTTTCGTGGACTGAGGAGAGGCTGGCGGGCGTCTCCGGGGAAATACCCTACAACGCGGAAGCTGAAGTGAAGGCGCGAAAAGCACTTTACGAAAAAGCCCTTCTGCCGTTCATGTCCCATGTCGTGGTGGATGGAAAACTGGTGACAGGCCAGAATCCTTTTTCAGCCAGAGCGACCGCAGGAAAAGTCGCGTCCTTTCTGGGAGGGATTTAAGGCGGAACAGCTTTTTTGCTGCGTCCTCTGCTCACGGACTGACGACGATCTGTCCTGTCCAGAAGACGCACATCGTCCGGTGTGATGTCCAGATTGTCGGAAGGTCCTGCAAGCACATTCGTCAGGACACGATGGGCGTTAGCCGCGCAGTCCATGTCTTCGGGGCGCGCCTGAATATCTTCCACCAAACGAAGGAGATGCGCCTTGCTCTGGGTCAGACGTGCCTGCAGCGCCTCAATATCCGCAATCTTGCGTGTCAGTGCGTCCATGAGCGCATCATGATCCCAGTGTTGCAGATCAGAGGGCAGCAGGGTGCGGATTTCATCCAGCGTAAATCCGGCCCGTTGCGCCGTTGTGATGAGTCCCAGAAGCAGCACGGCCTGTGGTGGGTAGGTACGGTATCCGTTGGAACGACGATCAACCGTTGTCAGCAATCCGATGCGCTCATAAAACCGGATTTTTGACGTCGTAAGATCGGTTTTCTTGGCCAGTTCTCCAATCTTCATCATCAGTCTTCTGTTACAAATTCATCTTGACGTTGAACTTATGTTCAACGTTAGCGTCTGAGCATTATCAGTTTTGAATGCTCAGGAGAAGTATCATGTCATTTGTCACGACACTCGACGGTGTAGAGATTTTTTATAAAGACTGGGGACCGAAGGATGCACAGCCTATCGTTTTCCATCATGGCTGGCCACTCAGCGCCGATGACTGGGACACGCAGATGCTGTTCTTCCTGAGCAAGGGCTTTCGCGTCATTGCGCATGACCGCCGTGGTCACGGACGATCTGCGCAGGTGAGCGACGGTCATGACATGGACCATTACGCGGCCGACGCATCGGCAGTTGTGGAACATCTCGACCTGAAAAACGCCATTCATGTCGGGCATTCGACAGGGGGCGGACAGGTTGCCCGCTATGTCGCGCAATACGGTCAGCCGCAGGGACGGGTTACCAAAGTCGTGCTCGTCAGTTCCGTGCCGCCTTTGATGGTCCAAACGGATCGCAGCCCCGAAGGCGCACCGATCGAAGTGCTGGACGGACTGCGTGCCGGGCTGGCAGCCAACCGTGCGCAATTCTTTCTGGATGTAGCGGGCGGCCCATTCTACGGTTTCAACCGCCCTGAAGTTGACGCTTCAGAAGGGGTGATCCGCAATTGGTGGCGTCAGGGCATGATGGGCAGTGCAAAAGCCCATTATGAAGGGATCAGGGCCTTCTCCGAAACGGACCAGACAGAAGATTTGAAGGCAATCATGGTGCCAACCCTCGTCCTGCAGGGGGATGATGATCAGGTGGTTCCTTACAAAAATGCAGCAATTCTTCAGGACAGGCTACTTCAGAACAGCACGCTGAAAATCTATCCTGGTTATCCGCACGGCATGCACACAACCCATGCTGATATCATCAATGCTGATATTCTGGCATTTATTACTGGCTGAAGACCGAAGTATACCGATGTGGCGTTTTAATGTGGGCAGGGGGCTGTTTCGTCTCTTCGCCTGCCCACGTGAAATTAATCTCGCAATATCGCCGGGCTGAAATGAGCCAGTAAGGTCAGCTTTACGATAATATCTCGGATAGACACAATGTCTGATATGAGGGCGACTACAGCCTGTCAGCTTTGTTTCTGCTGAGCCGAGGGGCTGTTTAGGGGGACAACGGAATGTCTGCTCAATGGTAATAATAGAGAGAAAGCGGTCGGATTACAATCTAGAATCTTGACCTAAAGTAACGACCAAGAATATATGGAAATAGCTAAATAGAGTTTAGGTTGTCGGAAAGCTAAAGTGTATGAGACCCCATGATTAAGCAGACGAGCTACGATCGAAATATATGATCGATCCATGAAGCGCAGGCGGTGATCACGCCAAGCGCCATCGCAGGCTCATGGATGTCGGACGTGCCATGAGCCAATCCATTTCGCAACGCGATCAAAGCTTCGATGGGGTCAGGCAGCTCTGTAGGGGTGGGGACGGACGCGGGTAGAATTCCAATTTTCCTAGCCTTATCGACAAGATTGCGAAGCGTCCCACGAGTTGCACCTCCATGCCCGATGAGTCGATGTTTTAGTGCCAGCTCGAAGGCGCCAAGAGCCAGCACTTCACCCCCCACGAGAAGCTCGTAATCGAAGAACGCGTAGATGATCGCGCTTCGAGCACGATCAAAGGCTGCCGCAACGTCCGTGGGCGTGACGGCCGAAAGGCATATGTTGGCTACCGCCGCATGATGGTCCGCAAGGGTCATTCTGCGAAGCTTGCCGTCTTCGGCGATAGAGAGATTTGCAAAGCGGGGGTCGCGTTGCAGGATATCTTCGGTGGCTTTGATCACCATTATTTTAATCCGCCTTATTCTGCCCGTCGCTTCCCATCATTGGCTTTTAGCTGTCAGACGGTCAAGCTCGACCATTTGCCTTTATTAAGTTAAAATCCATGTAACCGACGCAAGCCGTTAAATATTTAATAGGCCCTTCAATATGAAAAATTGCTCTCGCACCCGTTTATAAGCGCGAAATGGTGTATTCAGTTTCCCGGTCGAGAAACCGGAAACCGGATTGAAAGAGGACGTGCTTTCTGAGACGATCTATCATGGGTAGACCTGAAGCCCCGAAATGTCGCCGCGCTTGTCGGGAAAGCAGGCCTAACCGTGCGTCCCTCATCAAATATTTAAGGCTACATCGGGAAATCCAGAGGAAGCGAGAAGGAGGCGAAAATGACTGACAACCGGACGACCAAAATCTCCTTACGATTCGGCCAAATTTGGCGGACTACCATCCCTGGCAATTTAGAAAATGCCCGTGAAATTGTAAGCGATCCGACGCCAACGGTAGTTGCTTTCGTTTTGCGAGCTCCATCTGGCGCGCAGTTAGCGGGTGGCCGCACTGTCGTCTCAGTTCCAGAGTGGGAAAGATGGGTAGAGAGCCACAACGCTGAACCGATTAGAGCTGAGGACATGCATAACCCACCAGGGACGGAGCCGCGCCGATACTAGCAATTCGCTCTCCGTGCCAAGCTGTCCACACGGTTACGCCCGTGCCTTGCAAACCTGTGAGACCTAGGCTCAGGACTCATTCTTTGAGATAGAAGATGACGCTTGCTGCGATATGGATTGCAGACATGAAGGTATGAGCGCACCGGT
>NZ_VHOP01000073.1:0-613 GCF_008704325.1 Acetobacter sp. DmW_125128
TGAATTGCCCCGGGTTTTGTGGAGACGTTTTTTATCTGATTTAAGCGGCTAATGCATGTGATTTCTGTTGTGCATAAAAGCGTGCCTCAGCTTCTGCTGGCGGGATGTTTCCAATGGAGGACAGGAGCCGCCGATTATTGAACCAGTCGACCCATTTAAGTGTTGCCAGTTCAACCGCGTCCCTATTTTTCCATGGTCCCTGCCGATAGATGAGTTCGGTTTTGTAGAGCCCGTTAATGGTCTCCGCCAGGGCGTTATCATAGGAATCTCCAACACTGCCGACAGAAGCAACAAGGCCCGCTTCAGCCAGTCTTTGCGTGTAGCGAATGGACACATATTGACAGCCGCGGTCGGAATGGTGGGTCACTTTGCCCTCAGGCCGCCTCTGGCACAGAGCCTGTTCGAGGGCATCCAGCACGAAGTCGGTATGGGCCGTTGAGGAGACACGCCAGCCCACAATAACCCGTGCGAATACATCAATGATGAAGGCCACATAAACAAAGCCCTGCCACGTGGAAACATACGTGAAATCCGAAACCCACAGTCTGTTGGGGGCTGGTGCATAAAACTGTCGCTGTACCAGATCCTGTGGACAGGGCCGCGCCGGATCGGG
>NZ_VHOP01000074.1:0-6426 GCF_008704325.1 Acetobacter sp. DmW_125128
GACTTCATGGAAAAGCAGGGCTTTGTCTCCAAGGTTCATCGCAAAAAGCCGCATCTCAAGCCTATGCCCCGGCATATCCAGAAATCGAATGCAGGAAAATCCATTATCCGGTCGCGTGTCGAGCATGTCTTTGCCGATCAGAAGTCACAGACGGGGCTGTTTGTCCGGACTGTCGGTATCAGCCGAGCCACCATGAGGATCGGGCTCGCCAATATCGTCTACAATATGCGCCGCTTCCTCTTCCTCGAAAGATTGAACGCGAGCGCATAGCCATCCAGCGGAGGACAACTCCCAATCTGCTCAAAACGCAGACCGGAGGCCATCGCAAAAACCGTCAATCAAATCGCCAAAACCCAGAAATTACCGGCCAAGCACATCAATCAGGGGTTCTTCGATCCCTCCACATTCAATCGCGCGAGTTGCTCTTCAACACCAAAGAAATCATTCTGCTTCATCTTCCATTCATTCCAATTAACCCAGGAGAAATGGAATCACAGGGAGTGTACCAAAACCCGTGGGTTTTCGAACCCTCCAGCTTCCTCAATCTCACCGCTGCCAAAATCTGGATTAGATCTTTTTTAATGTGAGTTAATTGATCATGAACATAATAATGTTGTTTTAACACGGTCTAGGATATTTATAGCTGCAGCATCAAATGCTTCTTTACTGTACTTGTTTTCTACGAAATTTCTGGCCTTTACTCCATAATTTGCAATTATATTTGGTTGCGAAAAAATAGTTTCAAGTATTTTTGAAAGATCATTTTCAACGTTATTTCCTATTATAAAGCCTGTTTTGTTGTTAATCACACTAAACGCGAGTTCGCCTACTGGCGTTGCGATTACTGGCAATCCCATTGCCATAGCTTCGTGTGCTGCGAGACACATACCTTCAAAAAGAGAGGGCTGGATGTAAACATCAAGGGTTTTTAGAAAAGAGGACGTATCATCGCAATAGCCAATAAGGGTTATAATTTCATCTAAACCATATTGTTTGATCTCGCTCTGCAAAATTGTTTTTAATGGACCTTCCCCAGCGATGGAGACACGTAGTCGATTTATTAGATTTGGATGATGTAATCGAAAATTTTGTATTCCTTTAATAAGAGCACTATAATTTTTCTGTTCCCGTAAACGTCCCATACTGCCCAAATGTAAAGGACGTTTGCCATCCCAGTATGTCGTGATATAGGTTGAATCATCACAAACGTAGAGCGGCCAAGTCATGATACGCGATGTTGGGATGCGCATCTTGGAATGTAGAAACTGCTCAACAAGCGCTGAATCAGCAATCCATAATTGCGTTAGATTGCGTAAAAGCTGTGTATAACTTCTTACAGAAGCACTGTGTTTCCAACTTACGACAGGAATACCTAAAATTTTTCCTGCGATTTGCCCTACAAGAGTAGCAGCGCTCAAGGATGTCCAAATAATATCAGGACGATTATTACGCAAAATTTTTAAAAATGATGAGATGTAAGTAAGCTTGTTTCGTTTACCATCGAACATGATGGTATATGGTATGTTTGCTGCTTCTAGTTTAGGAGCCGCTTTCATGTCCCTTGGTTCGCAAGCTGTGACTTGAATCTGACAGTTGTGTTTGCGTAATGTCTGTAAAATAGCAGGCATCGCGAATTCAGCGCCACCATTTTCTAGACTAGTCACGAGGTAATGGATTTTCATATATTTGTCAGTCCTAGTTAATGTTGTTGCCATGTTTTAAATAGTTATCATGTATTTTCCGAAGGATACGTTAATGCAAAAATTTTGGTCGCAGCTATGGAACACCACCAGAGCATGATTGTTGATGCTACAACTGCGGATCCTGCAGCACCCCATATTCCAAAATATTTGGTAAGTTCGAATAACACTGGCATATAAACGATTATTGCAAATGCTTTCGCATGCAATACTGAATATACTCTACCCATCACTGTCAACAATGGTTCTAGAGGAACAACAGAAATATCAATCATCGCACTTGTAGCTAAGATGGCAATTAACATTCCCCCTTGGGGAATGGAATGATGCAGCATGTAATTCAGAATATTGCTCCCTAATGTGATGGATACCGTCAGTACCACAACTGCTAAAATGCTGATGGTGGCGTAAATACGCATTAATATGTACTTTAATTCTTTCACGTTACCATCGTCTCGAGAACGGATGAATTCTGGATAAAGTGCAGGGATCATCATGTTGGCAGGTTTTGCTAAGGCATTTGTAATTTGGCTGGCAACGCGAAAGATGGCTGCGTCTCCAGCTCCCATCCACGCACCAATGAGAAGGGTCGAAATTTGCTTAAAAAATGCCTGCAAGATTTCGTTGAGGCTGGTGCCTAGTGTCAGTTTCCATATTCCGGGGATTTGTATTGTTGGAAAGAAGAGCTCTTTCCATGGGAAACGTTGACGGGTAGCCTCATGGATAAAGCGTAGCGCAACAATGTTATATATGGCGAACAGTGCGATCTGTGTGAAACACCACAGAAAAACAAAGAAAGATAATCCGCATTTATATTCGTACCCGATAAAACTACCAACTGTGCGAGTTATGGTACCTACGAGTTCAATCGTGGTCGCTATTTTGAATTTATCAAGAAGACGTAATGCTCCAACTGGCCATCCCCGGTTCATGAAAAGGATTGTAATGGAGCAAACTTCCGCCAAAGATTTAATATCGGATGGCCACGCGAGTAGGTTGCCGAACACAGCAATGCCGCATAATCCAAAAATCGTTCCAATCATGCCGCTAAGACCGTCAGAACGCATACAAAACGTCAATATTTGGTTAAATTCCCGAAAATTTTTCTCTCGTAGAGACATAGTGCCATAATGTACTAATGGCTGCCATGAGTGCAGGTGCGTTATATCAGATATTAAAATAAGGTAGCTTGTAATAAGAAGCATATTACCGAAACCGTTTAACCCAGCTGCTTGGACGGTTAATGGCACGTAGATAAAACTACATATCGCATTTAATACACGTCCAACGACAATCGTTGTCGTGTTGCTCATAATTCGAGCAAATGCGGTCTTCCCTTTGTTTTCGCTCATTTTTATTCTGCCAATGCGAATAAAGTTCTCACATTGTTCAGGAATCGAGAAATAAACCCATAAAACGCCACACATGGATGCTGTGGCTCGTGCAGACTTTCAGGCATCATTTCTCACTTATTGTTACCTTAATTGCGATGTGAGGGCATATAGCGCGACAAACGCGAGGCATCAAATATAAACAAGTATCGACTTTTGCGTCAAAATCTGTTTTTTGAGCCAGCATATGCTGACACCTCGTACATCTTTTTATTTTTGCGCTTAATGATATGTCCGGACACCATATATGTCGTTTAATCTAGATACTCCCAGAGCGTCAGACCAGCAGTTAGCTGCTCTTTTTCATAATATTATGGTCGATGATGAAGTAAATCTATCTGTTGCATGTCCAACTGATGTTACGCCAGATTGTAATCAGGAGGAACTAAATGCGTGTTATCGAATATCATGGCAATTGCTGGTGCGTGGTATCGACTTAGCAGATTTTCGCCGAATGATAGCACGTATTGCCGTTAGACGGGAAGCTTCACCTGATGAGCGTATATATTATAAAGAGGTCAGGGCTCGCTTTAAGCATATGCGTTTTGGTTGTGCTAATTTTGATGTGCGGCATCGTTATCCGTGGCAACTTCATTTTATTACCAGTCAAATGGGTTTTTTACAGGATGCCTTCAAAAGTGGGCAAAAGTTCAAGACATGCTGGATGGCGGCAGTTTTATGGATCGTTTTACTACCTTTGCCATTCAAATTAGTACAGAGACGTATTGAAAATTTTTTATCTAGCAATCCTCCGAAGTTCAGAGAGTTCCAGTGTGCTGAAATTGCAAAACTAGCAAAAGCACTGGCTTCCGGGGAACAGGTCACGGGACAACAGTTTCATTCGCTGCGTAAAATAATTAGCCGACGAACGGCATTTGTTGACACCTTGCGTATCATTCGTCCTAGCCAGCAGCTAAATAACTTATCTGCCTATCTTGCAACGATTAATGGTTTGATGGGGGATATGCACGATGAATTACTTCTTAAAGAAATTAGAGGTGAGTTAGATTATCATAAGGACAAATTTTTGCTGCCGGATCCCATTGCGGTGCGCTTGCGTAAGCTTATTGATGCCAACCTGCGCAAAATTTCCTATCCGCCTCACACTATAACATCTTCTCCAGTATAAGGCGATTATGGAAAGTTTTCAGTTATGATGCTCAGTTCAGATCACATTAAAGATTTTGCGATGGAAATAAAAAAACTACGTCCTATTTCAGGGCGTAAAACGGCCGTCATTGCCGTGGTCGGTGCGGATGGAAGTGGTAAATCCACTTTGGGAAATTATATTTTAGAACAGATGCAGAGGGATCGTCCTACGAGATTTTGTCACTTGGGGAAGCAAACAGGGAATTGGGGTAGATTTATAGCTCGAATGCCGTTTGTTGGACGAAAGGTAGACAGGAAAATTTTGAACAAGTCAGCTGCTACACGTTCTGACAAGGGGGCAGGAGGAGTTACTGCTTTCGTGGTTTTTGTCTTGTCTATGCGACGAGTTATGCGTTTCTTGAAGATGCGTTTTTTTCACAAACAAGGATATACAATATTAACTGACCGTTATCCTCAGGCTGTCATTCCAGGTCCGATGGATGGTCCTAGTCTCGTAGCTCGTAATCCTGATGGGAAATTTGTAAGTATCCTAACCCGTCTTGAGCAGAAATTGTATGAATGGATGGCGACATTCAAACCTGATGTTGTAATTCGACTTAACGTAGATTTGCAGACTGCGGTGGCACGGAAACCTGATCACCGT
Organism: Acetobacter sp. DmW_125128; assembly: GCF_008704325.1. Lineage (NCBI taxonomy): Bacteria > Pseudomonadati > Pseudomonadota > Alphaproteobacteria > Acetobacterales > Acetobacteraceae > Acetobacter > Acetobacter sp. DmW_125128. Next base: position 4,845 of record NZ_VHOP01000074.1, read on the forward strand.
TATGAATCATTGGCACGCAAAATCAAAGATGTGCCGCTTTTAACGTTTAATGGTGCGCCCATATTCGATCTGGATAGTTCTTTACCTCTTTCTACTGTACAGCAGGAAGCATGGTTGGTAGTAAAACATGTTTTGGAAATGTATCCACGTTATTCAGAGATGCGATAGATATAATAATCGTCAATAAACAAAACAGGATTTTATTTAGAAATCTCATGATATATAGCATATGATGAGAGATTTGAATAAAATAATCGGGTTGTATACATGAAAATAATAAGCAAATATACGCTTTCAAAAACTATAAATCCATTTCTTGTGTCCCTTTTTGTCGTAATGACGGCACTATTGTTGGAAAGATTGCTAGTGTTGTTTGGGATACTGGCTGAAGGCAACAACAAAATTTCAATATTTGTAAGATTGTTGTCTATGCTTACTCCTCATTATCTAGGTTTGGCAATTCCGGCGGCTTTATGCGTAAGTATCTTTTTCATTATGCAAAACATGAGCCAAAATGAAGAAATAGATGCAATAAATAGTATGGGAATTTCACTATCGCAATTGGCCCGGCCATTTGTTGTAGTTGGCGTCGTTTTTTCTATTATAACATTTTTACTCTATGGATTTATTCAACCATATGCACGCTACGATTTTCGAAAGGCACTATATACAGCAACCCATACTGGATGGGCTCCCCGCCTTCAGTCAGGTAAATTTGTGAGTCCGTCTGGGAAACTAACTTTGTTCGCAGACAATGTAAATTCAAACGGCGATACATTATATCATGTATTCATTCGTGATCTTTCTTATGGTAAAGAACAGGATATTACTGCTCGACAAGGAAATATATATGTTTCATCTGCAACACAAAATATTCAGATCGATTTGAATGATGGGTATATTGTTACAGATGATAAAAAAGATTCTCCCTCTACGACATATTTTACTCATGCTACTCGAATTCTTATCGGGAAAAGCTATATGGGCGCATTTCATGCACGTGGAGATGATGAACGTGAATTAACATTTCTGGAACTTATTATACGCCTCAAGAATGGAAATTATCTTGTCCCGTATTCTGACATGTACTCTCAGATGCATTTTATACTGGCACGAAGTGTTATATTGATTTTTATTCCTTTGTTATCAATTTCATTGGCGATGAGCCAAAAAAGGAAAAAAAATCGTACAGGTTTAGTTATAGCTTTAATAATATTGGTCGGATTGGACCATACTCTTCAATTATCCCATAGTCTTATGGCGACAAAAAATTTATCTGCAATATTTATGTGGGTTCCTCCTGTTTTATTTGGTATTGTATGTACAATTGTCCTTTTATATAAATCTGGTGATTTTCAAGGACGAATTACACGATAAATTAATATAAATATTATAAAAATAAACTAAAAATAAAATAATAAATTTTATTATGAAATATAAATAGGTGTTTTTGACACTGTAATGTGTGCAGGAGAGTATCCGCATTCATCACCATCTGGAGGGTTCGAAAAACCTTTGACTGAGTGCTCTTGTGCGTGATTTCAGGTTCCTTATCCTGATTTTTGCTCTGCGATTTGAGCAG